>JAQIBW010000130.1 GCA_027858865.1 Sulfurimonas sp.
ATATGTTATAATAAAAGCTTAATTTAATTATAAAGATAACAACAAAGGAAAATTGATGAAAAAAATAGTCGGTGTGCTTGTTACAGCACTGATACTAAATGCTTCTGAAATTACCGTCTCAAACTCCCTCACATTAAATGAGGCTATAGAGATTTTAAAATCAGATAACTTAGAAATAAAAACTGCATCACTTGATGTAGACTCGGCAAAGGAGGAAGTACAAACCGCTAGTGGCAATCATTGGGGTAAGTTAGACTTCATTCAAGACTATTCAAACTCAAATGATGCAGGAAATGTATTTGGATTTAAACTTACTTCGAGAGAGGCTGATTTTAATGATTTTGGTTTTGACGAATTTTTGGCTCAAATGAGTGGACTTCCAGGAAACTCAGCTACACTTTTAGCAACACAACCAAATAATTTAAACTACCCAGATGCTAGAAACTTTTTTCAAAGTAAACTAAAATACGAAGTGCCTCTTTTTACAGGTTTTCAAATATCAAGTTATGTTGATATCATGGAAGCAATGACAAAGATGAAAAAACTAGAAAAAAAACAAGTTATAAACGAAAAAATTTATCAAGTTAGAAAAAGCTTTTACGACATGGCTCTACTTCGTAACTCTACAAAAAACTTAAATACGATTTTAACGAATATTGATACGCTAGAAAATACGACTAAACAGATGATCGAAGTTGGATATGCAAAAAAAGTGGACTTACTAGAAGTTCAAGCTAAAAAAGGCAATGTTCAAAGACTGATTCTTCAAATGGAATCTAACCAGAAACTTCTGTATCACTACATTAGCTTTTTGCTAAACCAAAGGGTGCAAAACATCGCTACCACTTCGGCTAGTGTTTCTATGCCTATGTTTACCAACGAAGATATTTTAAGCAACAACCTTGATGTACAAAGAGCTTCAACAGGGCTTGAAGTTCGTAAAAGTATGGTTGATGTGTCTAAATCTTCTTACTACCCGATGGTTGGAGCTTTTGCGGAAGTTGCTACTGCTGATAATACATTTTTGGGAGATGCTGACGACCATAAAGCCTATACTGTTGGAGCGAGACTAACTTGGAACATCTTTAATGGTGGCATTGACGATGCAAATGTTGAGAAATCTCGTATCCAGCACATCAAAACAAAAACACAAGTAGAGTTAGCAAAAAAAGGAATAGTACTAAAAGTAGCTAAGATAAGAACCCAAATAAAGACTTATGACTCTGAAATCACTTCTTTAGAAAAAGAGCTGGCTTTAGCAGATGAAATTTACGCTAACTACGAAGGTAGATATAGAGAAAAACTAACTTCTATGAGTGATGTAATCATCAAACAATCAGAGCAGATTCAAAAGATACTAGAACTGCAAATGGCGCAAAACAAAAGAAATGAGCGTATATTTGCTTTAGAAAAATTAGCAAACGGAGAAAACAAATAATGAAGAAATTTTTAATATTAATAGCACTCGGAGCTTCACTTGTAGCTGAAACTCTTACACTATCAGGAAGTGTAATTTCAGATAATCAAAAGATGATAACAAGCCGTTTTATGGGTTTTGTAACAGATGTAAATGTCAATGAAGGAGAAAGAGTAGTTAAAGACCAGATTCTTTATACTATTGATTCCAGAGAGATTGATTCTGCAAAGAGACAGTCTGAACTTAGCCTTCAAATGTACCAAAACCAATACTCAAACGTAGAACTAAACCTAAACAGATATAAAAGACTTCTAGCAAAAGACATGGTTTCAAAATATGAAGTAGAAAACCTTGAACTAGCAGCGTTAAACCTTCAAAATATGATCTCAATCGCAAAAGCAAGACTTAAAGAAGTAGAGAATCAATATAGATACCTTATTATCAAGGCGCCAAACGCAGGTGTAGTTGTTGCTAAAAATATTAAAGTTGGTGAGATGGCAATGCCTGGTATGCCGGCTATTGTACTTTCAGATTTGAGTGATTTGAAAATCTCTGCTGAGATTGCTGAGAATGATTTAAGTCGTATTAAACACGGGACTAAAGTTATCGTAAATATACCATCACTGAAGATTAAGAGTATTGGTAAAGTAACTGCAATTATTCCTAGTTCAAATCCTATGACTCACACTTTTAAAATCAAAGTTTCATTTAAAAGTAATCACAGATCAGTATATCCTGGTATGTATGCAACTGTTGAAATAAAATAAGGTGTCAATATGAATGATGTAAAATCTTATGCACCAACAGATTCAGCTGGTAAGCTAGCAAAAGGATTTCTACGAAATCCTCTGACGATTGTCCTTGGTGTATTTTTACTAGCCATCGGATATCTGGCACTTATGATTATGCCTAGAGAAGAAAACCCACAGATGGTTGTTAGTGGATCTACAGTTATCGTAGCTCTTCCGGGAGCTAGTGCTGCTGAGATACAAAAAGTAATCGTACAGCCACTGGAGAGAAAACTAAAAGAAGTAAAAGGTGTTGAGCATATCTATGGAACTGCTATGGATAATGTCGGTATTGTTAATGCAGCCTTTTTTATTGGTGAAGAAAAAGAGGGTTCAAACCTTAAAGTATATGACAAAATCATGCAAAACTCAGATATATTTCCAAAAGGTGCGATGAATCCTATTATTAAACCTCTTGATATAGATGTTGATATTCCTGTTGTAACTGTTGCCTTTTACGCAAATGACAAAAGCATGAGTAAAACAGAACTTTATGACAAAGTGAAAAAAATACAACATCAGGTAAATGGTTTGGATAATGTTGCTGTAACAGAAGTAAAAGGTGGAAATAAAACTCAGTTTAACATAGAAGTAGATTTACATAGACTTTCAGGCTTCAACCTTTCTATGGGACAGATTGTTCAAGCTGTACAATCACTTGCATATAGTGTTCCTGCTATAAAAAATAGAACTGAAGACAATAAGATAATAATGGTTGGGGTTAAAAACGCTATTGAAAGTTCAAAAGATATCGGTAACATTATTGTTGCACAGTATATGGGTTCTCCAATCTACCTAAGCCAAGTAGCCCAAGTAGAAAAATCTTACGATATTCAAAACTTTAAATCAGTACAGATTAGTGTCAGAGATGATGCAGGTAAGTTTAAACCTCTTCAAGATCAGGTTACTCTGACTGTATCAAAACTTCAAGGTACAAATGCCGTTGTAATAGCAGATGCTGTAAAGAGTGAACTTGAATCACATAAAGGTAATCTGCATGAAAACGGCATTAGCTATGTAATCACTAGAAATGATGGGGAGAGAGCAGATGAAGCCGTAAATGAGCTTGTGTTTCACCTTGTATTATCTATTGTAATTATCGCTATCTTGCTTGCTCTTGTTCTTGGTTGGAGAGAGTCTCTTATTGTTACTTTTACAGTTCCTGCGATTTTAGCTATTACACTTTTTGTAGCTTACTTAACAGGTCAAACTATCAATAGAATCACACTATTTGCATTCTTACTATCTCTTGGTTTACTTGTTGACGCTGCAATTATTGTTATTGAAAACATTCACAGACATTATCATGATAAAGCATCTGCTCACTGTAGTGCTGATGATTTGATGATTCGTGCAACTGATGAAATCGGACCACCAACAAATATCGCAACTCTCGCTATTATTATGACGATGGTTCCTATGGCGTTTGTTGGTCAGATGATGGGTCAGTTTATGAAACCGATTCCTGCTAATGTTCCTGTAGCACTTGTTGCTTCACTATTTGTTGCATATATATTCACACCGTATTTAGCAGTAAGAATGCTAAAAAGACCGGATTTTGACAAAAAAGGAGGTCATTAATGTTTGATAAATTTGAAAAAGCCGTTTTTAATGGCATCCAAAGTGGCACTCAAAGAAAAATAATTCTTTTTGGAACTCTTATAGCTTTTATACTCTCAGTACTTATGATTGCTCCTAGTAAAATGGTTTTAGCAAAGATGCTTCCTGGAAAAAACAATGACACATTTAACATCTATGCAACACTGGCAAACGGTAGTTCAGTTGAGCAGACTAAACATGTAACAGACTGTATCGTAGGATATATCCAAAAAGAAGACCAAGTACTGGATATCGAAGTTTTCTTAGGTATGGGTGCTCCACTTGATTTTGCAGGACTTATAAAAGGCTCACAATTTAAAAACTCTGAGAATGTTGCTGAGATAGTTTTAAACCTTACAAAGAAACATGACAGAAGTGAGCCTTCATACATGATGGTTCAGCGTATGAGACCTGTTATTGTAAAAAACTGTGAATCATTATATCCTGATACTGCAGTATCTTTTGTTGAACCACCTGCAGGACCTCCTGTTTTAGCAGCTATCGTTGCTGAAGTATATGGAGCAGATGCCAAAGGTATCAGAGAGCTCTCAAATAGAATTGCTGGTGTATTTAAAAAGACTGATGGTTTAGTAGATGTTGATGTTATGCAAGATGAGATTTATGACACTTTTGAAGTTCAAGTAGACAGCACAAAAGTTTCTCTTTCAGGTGTAAGTATCAAGCAGTTAAACGACATTCTATATCTAGCATTTGAAGGTATGCAAATAGCTGTTAAGAACTCTGATGTTTATAATGATCAGATTCCTATCTACCTCTCTCTTTCTCAAGAGTCAAAAAGATTTACATCTAAAGATATTAACTCTGTAAAAACTAAACTAGCATCTTTAAAGCTTATGAATCAAATGGGAATGATGATACCTATTACTGAGCTAGTAAAAATCAACCCTAAAAAATCAAATCCACTAATCATGAGTAAAAATCTTCACCAGATGACAAATGTTATGGCTGAGACTGATATGCTTTCTCAAGTTTATCCTCTTATGGATGCAAGAGATGTCATACTTAATACGTTTACAGATAAATATGAGATAGAAAAAATAGGTTTATTCAATCTTAAACTAACAGATAAATCTACCAAAGAGATCTATAAAATAATTTGGGACGGAGAGATGGAAGTAACACTAGATACTTTTGTTGAGCTTGGTGCTGCATTTATCGCCGCACTTGTTCTTATCTTTTTACTAATGGTTATCTACTACAAGAGTTATACTATAAGTGGAATTATTCTTTTAGGATCTTTTCTCTCTATCATCGGTGTAATTGTTGGACACTGGATAATGGATATATTTACTGCTGATACTTTCTTTTTAACTGCGACTTCTCTCATCGGATTTATCGCACTAATAGGAATCAGTTCACGTAATTCTTTACTTCTTATAGACTTTACAAAGTCACTGATGGATGAAAAAGGAATGCATAAAGCTGAAGCTATCGCTTACGCAACAGCAACTCGTGCTAAGCCAATCTTTTTAACTGCGGCGGCTATCATCCTTGCATCTACACTTCTTGCAGGAGATGCTGTATTTGGCGGTCTTGGTGTTGCTCTGATATTTGGAACTATTGCAGCAGTTGTAGCATCTCTGATAGTTGTACCAGTACTTCTATTTCAAACAGATTTAGAAAAACACTTTAACTTTCATGAGAAAGAATCGGTATCTATCTGCGATCCACTCTAAGCTCTTTCTTTAGCTAACCAGATAGTTAAACTATCTGGTTAGCTATACTCAACAAATACTCTTTTGTTTCCATCTTTTTTTATCTCTGAAAAATTATCCAGATAGTCCAGATAAGTAATAAGATATTTTCTACTTAATGGATGTTTAGCTTTAAAGTTTTGTATATCTAAATAACCGTCTTTTTTGATAATATTTTTCATATCATTTACAAGTCCGCTTAAACTTAAAGAGTGGATGAAAAGATTATGTTGTAGTCTGATTACTAGTTTTTTAGAACATAGTGACTTTAAAATATCATCACCCATTTTTCTGTCTATATCTAAGTCATCGTAGATGTTATAAGGAGCAGTTGGAGAGGTGCCCTCCTCTTCTAAACGCTTTAACATTATTTGTTCTAAAGAGTCTTTAAAGTCCTCTTTTATGTTTGCATTTTTATAGAGGTTTCCATCTTTTACCAAAAAAACTTCATCTACCAACTCATTTAAAACAAGTTCTATAAAACCTTCACTAGCCCACTTTAGTCTTAGTTTTATAGATGCGTTTGAGAGTAGTGCAAATTGGTTTTTAGTGTATATGCTTTTAATATTGTCGTAAATAATACCTTTTGTAGAGATGGGGTAGATGACAAGTTCTTTCTCATCCACAAAACAGTTCTCAAGCTCTTTAGCATTGTTAAGTGCCTCTTTATGAGAGAGTGCAAAACGTTGTGCAGATGAGATTAGACCTAAGCCTTTTTTATGTGCATTTAGCAAAATAGAATAGGCTTTTGGCATATCTTTATCTTGCAGTGCCTCAAGTAGATGCAGCTTCTGAGACTTCTTCATAGGATCACTAACTGGGTTTAAAACCACCCCTCCAGCTACTGTGAAGTTTCCATCTCTTATGATTAGCTTCTCATCGTAGATGCTAAAGATATCTTCGTTAGTTTTGATAGATGCAAAACCTTTGCGCAAAGAGTCCTCCGAGCTATAAAGCAAGACTTTTGCATCTATCTTTCTTGAACCTATGTAAACAGAGTAGTGTCTGTTGTGATGCAAGAACTTGTCTTTGAGTGCACTAAATGAGATGTCTATTGAGTCAAAGCCTCTTAGATATCCTTTTTTACTTATGACAAACCCCCGTTTTATATTTTTGGCATCTATGTTAGTTAAGTTGATAGCTGTACGGTTTGAGATATTTGCAATCTCTGCATCTGCACCATGAACTTGCAGGTTTTTAATCTTAGACTCTTTTTGTATATCACAAATAAATATTTTTTCGTTCACTGCTATAGGTTTTCCAAGTACAGTTCCAGTCACAATAGTTCCCGCACCTTTAACACTAAAGACTCTGTCTACATAGTATCTAAAGAAGTTCTCTTGTATTTTTGTACTAGCATCTAGGCTAAAAAGTTTCTCTTTTAAATCTTTTATAGATACCTCATCGTAAATAGAGACTCCCATACTAAACTTCAAGTCAAAGTTATACTTGCCTATAAACTCTTCTATTTCAAAGAGTTTTTGCTCTAGCTCTTGTTCATCTATCAAGTCTTTTTTTGTAACAACTAAGACTGCATTTTTTACACCAAGCAGATTTAAAATCTCTAGATGCTCTACAGTTTGGGGTTTTACACCCTCAACTGCACTTACAACTATAAGCACGCAGTCAAAAGAGAAAGCTCCGGCTATCATGTTCTTTACAAGTTTTTCATGTCCGGGAACATCTATGAAAGCTATATTTTTATCATCTTTAGCGATGTTTGAAAAACTAAGGTCTATGGTAATCCCTCGTTCTTGTTCTTCTTTTGTAGTATCGCCTTCAAATCCGTTTAGTGCTTTTATGAGTGCTGTTTTTCCATGGTCAATATGTCCACATGTACCTATAATGAAGTTAGACATCTGCTATCTTTTTTACTACTTTTATTATCTCTTGTATTTCTCTTTTTTGTATAGCCCTAAAGTCCAGTAAGAACTTGTCGTCTTCTATGCGACCTATGATTTTTCTCTCTCTAAATAGTTTTTCCATCTTGTTTTGTTTATAGTTTTTTATTTTGATAGTCAGGGCAATGCTTGGAATAGTTTTGTTTGGAGTAGTACCGCCACCTATGACTGTTTTAGTCTCTATTATTTCAGACTCGCAAATATCTTTTACTGCATCTTGTAAACAGAGTGCATTTTCTCTTAATTCATCAGTAGATGCGAAGAGCATTTTAAGAGTAGGAATCTCATCTGTCTTATTTAGTAAAACTGAGCTTATACTATCTTCTAGCAGTGCAAGTGTGAGCTTATCTACTCTTAGCATACGAAGGAGTTGATTCTTTTTTAGTTTAGCGATATACTCTTTTTTTCCTACTATTATTCCCGCTTGTACACTTCCTAAAAGCTTATCTCCTGAGAAACTAAGAAGTGATGGATTTTCCTGCATGTATATCAAAACTGATGGTTCATGCTGATCAAGTCCATAAGGCAAATCAACCAAATGCCCGCTACCCATGTCGTAGTAGTCTATAAGGTTTTTATCACGTGCTAGCTTTACTATATCTTTAAACTCAACCTCAGAGCTGAATCCTTCTATGGAGTAGTTTGACTTATGCACTTTCATAAGCATCGATGTATTGTCAGTTATAGCATCTTCATAATCATACATATGTGTTTTATTTGTAGCTCCGACTTCAACCAGTTTCGCACCGCTTTGCTTCATTACATCAGGGATTCTAAAACTACCGCCTATTTCTACAAGCTCACCACGACTGACCACTACCTCTTTTTTCTTAGCAAATGTGTTTAGGATGAGAAAGACTGCACTTGCGTTATTGTTGACTATAAGAACATCTTCGCATCCAAGAAGTCTGCATATTACATCTGAGATATGAGAGTATCTCTCCCCTCTTTTGCCTTTTTCTAAATCATACTCTAAGTTATTGTAGCTTGTAACTACATCTTTAACTCTCTCAAATGCTTTAGCATCTATCAGGCTTCGTCCTAAGTTTGTATGGACTATTACACCTGTTGCATTTATGAGTTTTTGAAGCGATGGTTTTGTAAGTTCATCATACTTTAGTAAAACTGCATCTACTAACTCATCTTCACTAAAAGATTCTACTTCATTATTTAAAATATTTTCTCTTAAGTTTTGAAGGACTTCTTGAGTGATGCTTACCACAAGTGACGAGGTTAAGTCATCAAGTTTTTCATTCTGGGTGAACTTGTCTACCTTAGGAATAGATTTTAGTAAAAACATTTTTACCCTTTTTTAGATTGTTTTTATATTTTTTGTTGTAAACTTCAGTTGTACAAGATTTGGGGGGCATGTGACCCTGGTTGGGCACCACAGGTTTCAACCCTGATTGGAGGTTTTGCTGACAAAACCTCGGGAGGTTCGATTCCTTCGCCTTCTCACCAAACTTAGTACACGATTATCGGTCTATCGCCTCTTGGAATGATAGAACCAATCACACATGCGTAACCAAAAGTCAAATCTTCAACTCTTTTTACATATTCTTTTGCATCTTTTTCATTCATAGATACTAAAAGTCCGCCTGATGTTTGGGCATCACTAAACATAAGTTCATACTTCTTAGCATCTCCGACAAAGGTAACCTTGTCTTCTAAATACTTCATATTTCTCTTAGTTCCGCCAGGGACTACATCTCTGTCTGCCAAGTCAAATGCATCTGCCATAATAGGGACACTTTTAGCATCTATGCTAATAGTTACATGCTCATTTGTAGATTCATATGCGTGACCTAAAAGACCAAAACCTGTAACATCTGTACAAGCACTTACCTCGTAATCCCCAAGAAGTCTAGACGGTAAGTGGTTTAGAGCTTCCATAACTTTTACAGCTTCAAGAGTTGTTGCAGTACTAAGTAAGTCTCTCTTTATAGCTGTAGTTAAAATTCCCATACCTATAGGCTTAGTCAAAACTAAGACATGCCCTATCTTAGGAGTATTGTTTCTTAACACTTTACTTGGATGTATCATCCCTGTTACACTTAGTCCATAATACATTTCAGGTGATTCAATAGTATGACCACCTACTAAAACACCGCCGCACTCTTTTATCTTCTCATTTCCGCCTCTTAGGATTTCACTAAGAACTTCATAATCATGATTAGTCTTATCAAAACCTACAATATTTAGAGCAGTTTTAACTTCTGCTCCCATTGCAAATATGTCTGACAAAGAGTTTGCAGCTGCGATTTTCCCATATATAAACGGGTCATCAACAACAGGTGTAATAAAATCAACAGTTTGTACTAATGCTTCATTTTCATTTATCTTAAAAACAGAAGCATCTTCACTATTTTCAAATCCTACAAGTACATTTTCATTATCTGGTATAAGTGAGCGAATTGTATGTTTTAGATCTCCCGGACCCATCTTCGCTGCTCAACCAGCTGCTTGAACGAATTTCGTCAATTTAGATTCGTTATTCATATTTAGCCTTAAAAGTATTTAATAAAGTATGTTATGGAGTAAGTGTAAGAAGTGTAGTAAAAGAGTTTATTACATTTATGTACACCTAATCCATAGGTTAATGTTTACAATATTGTACTTTTTATATTGTTAAAGCAATATTAATAAAGTAAAATATTTTTTACCTTTTTATAAAAACTGAAGTTTTCTTTCAATATACTTC
>JAQIBW010000049.1 GCA_027858865.1 Sulfurimonas sp.
GATTTAAAAGAAGCTATTTTTAATATAGAAGATGAAAAATATATTGAACTTATTAAAGAGTATGAAAAATCTCTTTCCATTCTTTTAGAAGATATTAAAAAATATAAAGAAAGAGCTTAATTTCTTAAGCTCCACCAAGAGCTTTTTTTACATTGTCTTCAGCCATAGTGATATTCCATACTGGCTCCCAAACTACATCTACTACAACTTCTTTAATGTTTGCCATTTTTTCTACAGACTCTTTTACCCACTGTTGTATCATTTGATGCATAGGGCATGCTTTTGTTGAGAGTGTCATAGTAACATGAGCATTACCTTCATCGTCACACTCAGCGTCGTATATAAGTCCCATCTCTACAAGATTAAATCCTACTTCTGGATCTATTACTGTAGAAATTGCTAAAAATAGTTCTTCTTTTGAATACATATTTGTTTCCTTAATTTTATTTCACTATTTATTTATAGTTAATCATGTAAAACATATTTCTCACAAGTGCTAATGCACCAACAACTAAAAATGAAGCACCTGCTTTTATTAGAGTGTCATTTTGAGCTAAAATAGCTACTGTTATGATTGCTACACCAACGCCACTAAAAACAAACTGTGCATGAGAACTTTTCGCAGGTACCATATCTGCAAGCATTGGTACTTTTTCTTTACCAACAAGTGGGGAGAAACGCTCAAACCATACGAGGAATGGAACTATTTTATATACATGTCCAGTTATTGCAAATCCAAAAAAACCAAAAAATATCAACCAACCGCTAGCTAATAGCAATGGCTCATAAGATACTAAAAGATATGCAACACCTAAAACTAATGATATTATCATAGAAAAATATGAATAGATTAGTGAAATAGCATATATATCTAAATCTTTTCTGGCTCTTGTTTTAAAAATAGTATATACCATATAAAAGTACAACAGCAAAGATGCCACTGCTAAAGAATAAGCTAGATACTTGATAGCTGCATACTCTACAAATGAAGACAATACAACAAGAACAACGGAAGTGCTCATAAGAGCTATAGCAACCTCTAAAGGCTTCATGGAAAAACCATGCGATAACCCAAACATAGGAAGTAGTACTACGGAGAGTCCCATTAGCGTTATAATTACATAACCGCCTATTACCAAATACACATGAGAACGAAGAAGTGATATAATATCTACTTCTATCGTTCCAGCATATCCTAGTGCCATTACAAGACCAAAAATAATCCCAAAAAATAAAAATGTATTTGAGATGAGAACACTACTCATAACTAGATTTAACTTTTTAACATTTTTCATAGTTGCAAAAATTTCCATAACAAAAATCATCAGAGATATAAGAACAACTGTACCACCATAAGGCAGTAGTGCCGGATAGCCTATAAATCCGACTACCATAAGAATCGTTCCAATGCCTAGAAGTGGCCATATAGCATAGAAAAGTTCTACTGCTGCATGTCCTACTTCTAATACAACCGGAACCAATTGAGCCATAGCTCCAAAGATTGTCATCATTACAAAGCCAAGTAAGTAAAGATGCACGAAACTAAGCACTTTCGTATCTAATATATAAAGATTATCAGCTGAGAAAAAAAATAGATAAACAGATGCCAAAAGGTAAAACAGACTCCCCAATATAAAAAATGGGGAAATAAGTTTAAAGGGGGGTGCAAAATCTTGCGAGATAGAAAACATTTTACTCTTTTAGTGACAAGCTGTTTGAGTTAAGTCTGAATCAATGCCTGCATTTACATTAGTAAAAGTAACTTTTACTAATCCGCCTTCTACATTCTCAATACTGTGAGATATATCAGCTTCAAGTTTACCAAACAGTCCACCTGGTGCTTTATGATTAATCATAACAAGAACATTGTTTGTATTTTTAATAAGTCTTAAACCGCTCATAGCGTTCACCATTGGATCTGGTGGTCCACATTTTGATGTATCAAAGTAGTAAGTACTGACGCCATCTTGAGCTAACTCAAAAAAATCTACAGTAGCTCCAGTAACTTCTATTTTATTAGCTTCACTTGGAATTAGAGACATGAGAGAAATCCTTTTTTTAATTATCTCTCCATTGTAATCTAGATTTATCTATTGTGCATTGATATGTGTCAACAATTAAACTATTTGGTCAAATTATTCAAATTTTATCACTTTTTTATCTAGTTTGTCCACTTCCATATATTTTGAACTTGTATGTAGTCAAGCCTTCTATTCCCATTGGACCACGTGCATGAAGCTTATTTGTACTTATCCCAACCTCTGCTCCAAAACCAAAAGATCCACCATCAGTAAAACGTGTAGAAGCATTTACATATACGCACGCTGAATCTATAGCATTTAAGAACTTCTCTGCTGATGTAATATTTTCAGTAATGATGGCTTCAGAGTGACCTGAGCCAAATCTTACGATATGCTCGATTGCACCGTCAACTCCATCTACTACTTTAATATTTAAGATATTTGCTAAGTACTCAGTATCATAGTCCTCATCACTTGCATTTTTCACTTCTATGATAGTTTGAGTTTCTAAACAACCTTTTAACTCAGTATGAGCCTTGTCAAACTCTACTTTTAACTTAGGAAGGGCAGTAGATGCAATAGCACTATCTACTAAAAGAGTCTCCATTGCATTACAAACACCAGGTCTTTGAACTTTTGCATTTATAGCTATAGCTATTGCATTATCTAGTTTTGCGTCTTTATCTATGTATGTATGACACTGCCCTTTGTCATGTTTAACTACACTTACAGTTGCATTTTCACTAACATACTTAATAAGTCCAGCTCCACCACGAGGAATGATAAGGTCAACATATTTATCCATCTTGATAAGCTTTGCAACACCTTCTCTTGAAGAATCTTCTAAAAGAGAAACTAAAGATGTTGGTAAATCATTTTTGGCCAAAACACCTTGAAGCACTTTTGCAATAGCTCTGTTTGAGTATTCCGCTTCTTTTCCACCCTTTAGTACACATACATTTGAACTTTTAAAACACAAGGCTGCTGTATCACTTGTAACATTTGGACGTGACTCATAAATGATACCAATTACTCCAATTGGGATACTTACTTTTTCTATCTTTAGCCCGTCTTCTGTAACCCAGCCATCTATAACGCGACCAACAGGTTCTTTAAGTGCAGCAATCTCTTCAACCGCTACAGCCATCGCGTCTATACGGTCAGCGTCTAACAGTAGTCTATCTTTTAGGGCTGAACTTAAATCATTTTTATGTGCATCTGACATATCTTGAGCATTCGCTTCTAGTAACTCTTCAGTCTTATTTCTAAGAGCTGCTGCCATTTCTTTTAAAATTCTATTTTTTTCTGCTCCGCTTATTGTAGATAATACTCTACTTCCAGATTTTGCTTTTTCTAAAAACTTTTTCATATTCATTTCTCCTTATAAGTTTTTGCTTCGAAAATTGTACCCTGTGTATGTTTTCCGTCTAAAAGAAATGATTCAGCAGCACTTAAATCAAATCCATTAGTCAAAAGCATTTTTCTTCCATGTTTCATCATAAAGTCTGCAGCTTTTAACTTTGTAACTATTCCGCCTGTTGCAAATGGGTCATTTGCTGTACTACAATCGTCTAGTGCTTCTTTTGATAATTCATTAACTATCTTATAAATTTTCGCATCTTTATTTTCTTTAGGATTTTTATCATAATATCCATCAATATCACTTAAAATAACTAACAATTCCGCATTAATGGCATGTGCCACAGTTGCTGATAGTTGGTCATTATCACCAAAAAGCTGTTCAGGTGTAGATGTTATATCATTTTCATTGACTATCGGTAAAATATCATTTGATAAATGAGCATCTATAATCTCTTGAAACATTTTGGTTCTCTTTCTAGAATCAAAATCATCCTCAGTCAATAGAATCTGTGCTGTATCAATATTATATATATCAAATTTCTTTTTATAACTTGTCATTAAAATAGGTTGACCTGCTGCTGCAATAGCTTTTTTACCTATTTGTTTACTCTTATCCAGTTTTAATGCTGAATATCCAGCAGCTACCGCACCAGAAGTAACTAACACAACATCATACTTAGCTCTTAACTTTGCTATTAAAGTTACAAGATTCAACATTCTCTCTTTTGCTATGTTATTCTTATGCGTTAAAACAGCACTACCCACTTTTATAACTAACCTATCCATATTTAACCTTTGTATAGTTTATTATTTAAACTATAATTGTTGTATAGATGCTATACTAGCATAAAAACATTAAGGTACTGTTATGAAGACTATCACTTTTATCGGAAATGGGAATATGGCATTAAGCATTGCAAAAGGCTTAAAAAAGAATTACAAAATAGAGGTAGTAGGTAGAAATATTGAAATACTTAAAAAATTTGAAAAAGATATTGGTACAAATATAGACAAGCATATACTAGATGATTTTGATGTTAGTGACAAAACGATAATGCTTTGTGTTAAACCTGCAAACGTAGAAGAAATATCTACTAAAATCAAAGGTAAGGCTAGAGTTATCTACTCAGTTTTAGCGGGAACTAGCATCTCTAAACTAAGACAAAATCTAAGCCCAAGTGCAGTAGTTAGAACTATGCCTAATCTTGCTGCAAGCATAAACAAGTCTATGACTACTCTTACTGGTGATACTGAGTTTCAAGCGGAAGCGGAGGAGCTTTTAGGAGCTATAGGAACTACAAGATGGCTCTCATCTGAAAAAGAGATAGATATTGCTACCGGCCTAGCAGGAAGTGGTCCGGCTTACCTTGCACTCATAGCTGAAGCATTAACTGATGGTGCAGTAAAACAAGGGCTAAAGAGAGACGATGCTATGGCAATCATGAGAGGTTTATTTGGCGGTTTTGGAGAGTTAATCCAAGACATTCACCCTGCTCTTTTAAAAGATGGTGTTATGAGCCCTGGAGGAACAACGGCTGCTGGCTATGGAGCACTTGAAGATGGCAATGTTCGAAGTGCCTGCATAGATGCTGTTGCAAAAGCTTACAAAAAAGCGACTGAACTTTAATAGACAATAAAGAGCTTATAAAAACTTAAGAATTTCTTCTTCTATATCTTCTTTTTCTATTATAGAGTCATGAACTATTTTTTTGTTAAAAAGCTCGTTTATCATAGATGGTATCTCAACATTAGCAGTTTTTGAAATAGATTCTAAGGCTACGATATCTTGAGTATCTTCTTCCCCAGTTAAAGCATTAGCAATCACAGGTGAGAACTTTGTCCACTCTGCAGTTGAGTAGACGATTGTAGGGATATCTTTAGTCGCACATGATTCATACGCTTTAAAACATGTTGCAGTGTGAGGGTCCATCAAGTAACCATTACTAAAAGTATTTTTAATATACTCTTTGCCTTCCTTATCACTACAATAATCAGATACAAAAATTTCTTGTAGTTGAGTGAGTTCTTGTGGAGTTAATGTGTAAATTTTCTTTGTATCAAGATCGTGCATTAGTTCTCTGGTTCTATCAGCTCCATACAGACCATAAAGAACACGTTCTACATTAGAAGACTTTAAAATATCCATAGCTGGAGAAGTTGTTAATATTAGCTCTTGATCACGCATATCATATATACCTGTCTGAATAAAGCGTGTTAAGATGTTATTTTCATTTGAAGCGATAATCAACTTCTCAACAGGAAGTCCCATAAGCATTGCATAGTAAGCGCCAAGTACATTGCCAAAGTTTCCACTTGGAACATTTAGGTAAACTTTTTCACCCATTTTAGTTACATCTTGTCTTACTAGTTCAAGATAGTTATGAATATGATAAATTATTTGAAAAATAATACGTCCAAAATTTACAGAATTTGCAGCTGATAATGAAATATTTTTCTCATTTAATGCAGCTTTAAAACTCTTTGATGACAAAAGATTTTTAAGTGCTGACTGAGCATCATCAAAGTTTCCTCTTATACCAATAACTTTTAAGTTAGGAGCATCTTCTGTAACCATTTGCAGTCTCTGAACATCAGAAGTCCCATTGGCCGGGTACATACAAACAACTTTAATATTTTTCTTGTTCTTAAAAGTCTCTAAAGCAGCTGGGCCGGTATCTCCACTTGTAGCTGCAAGTATTAAATAGTTATCATTTTTTTTCTGAGCAACTGACGACAAGATGCTACCAAATGGTTGCAGGGCCATATCTTTAAAGGCACGAGTTGGACCATGGTAAAGTTCACTTACATAAAGATTATCTTTTACTTTTACAACGGGAACAGGATTATTTGGATCATCAAATTTATCATAAAGGTTAAGAGCCTCATCGATAACACTCTGCTCAATATCTATCTCAAAACGGCTAAGTAAATCAGACGCTAATTTTTTATATGAAGAGTTTAGATGTTTGGTTAAAAATTCATTTCCTAACTGAGGAAGTGTCTCTGGTACATAAAGACCACCAAAAGAGGCAATTGGGCTTAGTATTGCTTGGGAAAAAGTAACACTTGCAGGTTTGTTATCATCACATCCACGAGTTTCTTTAAAGTTCATATTTTTCTCTACTTAATTT
>JAQIBW010000280.1 GCA_027858865.1 Sulfurimonas sp.
CAAAAGCTATCGCATCACCTCTATCTATAATCTTTTAGATATAGATAATTTCAAGCTTGTAAATGATACTTATGGACATGATATTGGGGATAAGGTATTAATAGATATAGCTAAGATAATTAGTTCAACTACTCGCGCAAGTGATATTGCTGCTAGATGGGGTGGAGAAGAGTTTATGATTACCCTACAAGCAACAGATGCTGCTCGAGCTTGCGTACTTGCAGAAACACTAAGAGCTGCCGTAGAAGAGTTCAAATTTGAAATTGTTGGAAATCTCACTATATCACTTGGTGTTACAGAGTATATGAATAATGAAAGCGAAGATGTTTTTATAAAAAGAGTTATAGTGGTCGAAATAGAGTTATTATGAAATAGTCGCAAAAGCGACTACTAAAATTGTATCATTCCGTCTATAGGGCTTGATGCAGTCGCGTATGGACGTTTAGGTATTCTACCAGACAAGTAAGACATACGACCAGCGATAACTGCGTGTTTCATAGCCTGAGCCATTATCATAGGGTTTTGAGCCTGAGCAATTGCAGTGTTAGTTAAAACACCAGCAGCTCCCAACTCCATTGCATAAGCAGCATCTGAAGCACAACCGATTCCAGCATCTACGATTACAGGCACACTTACAGCTTCACGAATGAAAACTATGTTGTAAGGATTTTGAATACCAAGACCACTTCCAATAGGAGCAGCCAAAGGCATAATAGCATGAGAACCTGCATCTTCAAGTCTCTTTGCCATAATCGGATCATCTGAAGTATAAGACATAATAGTAAAACCCTCTTTAGCTAAGATTTCACAAGCTTTAATAGTCTCTAAAACATCAGGATAAAGAGTTTTTTTAGTATCTCCGATAACTTCTAGCTTGATTAAATCTATTCCAGTAGCCTCACGCATCAAACGAAATGTTGTTATCGCTTCTTCTGCCGTAACACATCCTGCAGAGTTAGGTAAAAACTTTACATTTGTTCCTGCAAAAGTATCACGAAGATTCTCTTTGTCAGGATCTGTAATATTTAGACGACGAACAGCAACTGTGATAAGTTCACTTCCAGATGCAAGAGTAGCTTCTTTTGTAGTTTCAAAAGAGTCATATTTTCCACTACCAACTATTAGACGAGAACCAAGTTCATATTTTCCAATTTTTAAAATGTTATCCATTTATCATATTCCTATATTCAATTTTATCTGGCTTGCAAAGCCTAGCTTTAGTGCCTTAGCGGCTAGCGTAGTCAAATGGGCTTTTGCTCATTTGGCGTTCAAATCATGTCTTTATAACATAAGCTATCTTATAGATTACCTATTTCTGCTATCAAATCATCCGGAGTAAGAGAAAAATCAGCACCCTTGTAACTTTGTGCCAATCTAGTGTGTGCTAGTGAAGCATTTTTTGTAGCTTCAAGAGGTTCATATCCTTGTGCTAAAAGTGCTCCTACCAGTCCACTTAGTATGTCTCCACTCCCACCTTTTGCAAGAGCAGATGTCCCATGCGGGTTTATATAAAACTCATCTGATTTAGCGATGATTACATTTGCACCTTTTAAAATCAGTGTAGCATCTGGATAAGCCTTAGTAAAAATCTCTACATATTTAAAACGGTTTTTTTGTAACTCTGCCACACTTATATCTGCAAGATTAGTGCGTTTTAAAAGAGCTGTAAACTCTTTTGCGTGAGGAGTTAAAACAACATTTTTTCTTTTTAAAATCTTTACGATTATAGGCATATGCAGGATATCAGCATCTGCCACGAGAGGGAGAGAATTGTTCAAAAACTTATCTAACTCTTTATCGCTAAACTCTTCACCTAATCCCATACCAATAGCCAAAGCTGTTGTATTTTTTGGAAGTTCATGTGAGTACATAATACTATGAGGTATCTGCTCATTTTCATAACCGACAAGAGTAACAAGTCCCGCTCCAAATCTTAGTGCAGCTTGAGAGCTTAAAATACTAGCACCACTCTTATTTCCACAAGCTAATGCCAAGTGTCCAAAACTTCCTTTATGAGTGTTTTTAAGTCCTCTTGTCGGAAGTTTTAAATCTTCAACATCTAACAGATGCCAGTTTGTTTCGCCCTCATAAATATCTCTGCTTATCCCAAGGTCTAAAACTTTTATGTTGCCTACAAATTCTTTAGCTTCATCTAAAAACATGGACTTCTTAAGCGCACCCATTGTAAGAGTAGCATCTGCATAAAAACCCAAAGAAGGAACATCGCAAGCTATTTTAAAAGCTTCTAGTGAGTTCATTTGTTTTACAAGTTCTTTTAAGTCATCGTTAAATTCACCTCTAAAACCAGTACCGACAATAGCATCTACTAAAACATCAGATGCATCTAGTTGTGAGATATTTTTTACCCCTATGGCATCTGCACGTTTAGCTTGTAAAAGTGCCATTTTAGATTTTGGTTTTTTTGCATTGTAGATGCTGACATCAAAGTCGCCGTGAAGAAGTCTTGCACAGGCGATACCATCAGCACCATTGTTACCGCTTCCACAAACTACTATGATTTTAGAGTTTTTTGCGAAATTATCTCGAATATAAGAAGCCATACCATCTGCCGCATGTTCCATCAAGATATCTTCAGTTAGTTCAAACTCTTCGTAACATCTTTTATCTAGTGAACCCACTTCTTCAAACAACTTTTGCATCTCTAACTCCTACTTAGTACTTTTACTATCGCTTGGGGCATTATTTCATATTCTATATTTTTAATTTTATCAGAAAAACTCTCTAATGTATCGTTATCTTCTTTTTTAAAACTTTTTTGCAAAATAATTTCACCACCATCAAGTTCGCCACTCACATAGTGGACACTGACACCACACTCTGCATCTTCACTCTCAAAACTTCTCTCTATGGCTTTTGCACCTTTGAACTTTGGAAGTAGTGATGGATGCAGATTTATTGCTTTCATATTTGAAGTAAATACATCACTTAAAATTCTCATAAATCCACTCAAAACTACCAAATCTGGCTCATAAGAGTTTACAAGTTTTACAAGTCTCGCGTCAAACTCTTCTCTTGAGTTAAAATTCATATGTTCTAAAACATCTGTTTTTATTCCTAAATTTTGAAGCTTATCTAGACCTTTTGCATCCCTTTTATTTGTAATTCCACAAGCAACAAAACACTCTTTATTATGTAGGCTTTTAACGATATTTTGGGCATTGAAGCCGTCACCGCTAAATAATATAACTATCTTTTTCATACGCGAATTATATCTAATGAAGATAAGAAACAAACAAAACTTTTTGTGTTCTAAAAATTCATACAGAGAACTTAATAAAAAGGCTGTATAATTATTTAAAATTATTATAATACAAAGGACAAACATGAAAATTCAAAAGCTTATTTTGATTTTATTAATGACTAGCTCTGCTCTTTTTGGTGCGGATATTGTTAAGATTGAACGTATGAGTATGGAGTTGGCTCTTGAAGTCGCTAAAAAGTCAGTTGAGAGTTGTCGTAAAAAAGGTTATTGGGTTAGTGCCGTTGTTGTTGACAGAAGTGCAAATATTCAAGTAACTTTACGTGACACTCATGCTGCACGTTTTACTATGGAGATTGCCGAGAAAAAAGCAAATTTAGTCATTATGTCAGGAATCAACTCTTCGGATTTTGTTCCAGCACGTAGTGATATACGGAATGAACTTAATAACATAAGTGGCCTTATTATGATGCGTGGTGGTGTAGCCGTTAAGTCAGGGGATATACTCCTTGGAGCAGTCGGTGTTAGTGGTGCTCCCGGTGGAGACATAGATGCTGCTTGTGCCAACGAAGCTCTTAAATTACTTGAAGAAAGACTTGCATTTGCTGGCATGACAGAGGACGACTAGAAGAGCAGTTTAACTGTAAAAATACCAATATAAGTAAAAAAAGATATAATCACGTTATGAATTATAAAAAGATTGCACAAGAAACTTTAAATATTGAAGCGCAGACACTACTACAAGCATCTAAAAATATGGGTGATGTATTTGACAAGGCCGTTGAAATGGTTCTTGCATGTAAAGGAAAACTGGTCATTACCGGCGTTGGTAAAAGCGGACTTATCGGTGCTAAAATGGCAGCGACTTTCGCATCTACTGGAACTCCGAGTTTTTTCCTACATCCAACTGAAGCACTTCATGGTGATTTAGGCATGATTAGTAAAGATGACGTAGTTATTGCAATAAGTTACAGTGGAGAGAGTGAAGAGTTAAGTTCAATTTTACCTCATATAAGAAGATTTGGTACTCCTCTAATCGGTATGACTAGAGATAAAAACTCAACACTTGGAAGATTTAGTGACGTAGTTATTGATGTAATTGTTGAAAAGGAAGCTTGTCCACTGGACATTGCCCCTACAAGTTCGACTACGCTGACTTTAGCACTAGGTGATGCACTCGCTGTTTGCCTAATGAAAGCAAGAAACTTTCAAAAAAGTGATTTTGCTTCTTTTCACCCCGGTGGAGCATTAGGTAAAAAGCTTTTTGTAAAAGTAAGTGATCTTATGAAAACAGACAACTTACCAATAGTTTTTAAAGATGCAAAAGTAAAAGAAGCCATTGTTAAAATCAGCGAAGGTCGTTTAGGTACGGTTCTTGTAGCAGATGAAAACAACTGTCTCATAGCTCTTGTAAGTGACGGTGATATTCGTCGTGCACTTTTACAAGATGACTTTTCACTTGAAGAAAATGTTTTAAAATACGCAACTCAAAATCCCAGAACTCTAGATGATGAAAATATTCTTGCAAGTGAAGCACTTGTGACCATCGAAAAGATGAAGATACAACTTTTAGTAGTAACAGACAAAAATAAAAAAATAAAAGGCGTACTACATATTCATACGCTTATAGAAAAAGGCATATCATGATGCGATTAAACAAGTACATAGCCCA
>JAQIBW010000126.1 GCA_027858865.1 Sulfurimonas sp.
CAAAATCAACATCAATATCCCAAGGCATCAAAGATTTATCTCTGATGATGCCAAGTAGAGTTCCATGGTCTATATGATAAGAGATATTTTTTTTGTTAAAAAGATTTGCTATATCAAACATTAATTCTTGTGCTAATAGTAGTTTATCTCCAGCTAATTGGACTTTTATATTGTTTAAATTTAGAATGTTTATTTTTGTCGCATCAATATTCATAGCCATAAGTTGTCGATATATTTCATCATCAAAAGAACTTGCGATAACTATTTCATCATAATTTATATTTAAAATTTCACTTGGAGGTATGATTTTTACATCAAAAAGTGTTGAGTTGTATATATCTGCATTGTTATCACTATATGCGATTATATTGATATTGCCTTGAGCTTGGTAAAAGTTATAAGCATCTTTTCCAAACTCTCCAGCTCCAAAAATAATTATATTTTTCATCGAGTCTCTATCTTTGCTTGGAGTATAAAGTAGTATCCTTTGGACTCACCAATATGCTCAGCTTCGAACTCCTCGGAGACTTGCGGAATATTGAAAGGCTCAAAAGTAATATAGTTTTTATTCTATTTAATTTCTAAGTATTCTTTATATGCATTATAGTCAATAATAAAATTGCATCTGACTTTGTTGTACCTTGAGAATCTTAGTTTTGAAAGATTGTTTAATGAAGATAATAAAAGTAGCTGAGAGTAGTTTATACCATAAGCGAAGTTTATCATCTCGCTTCTCATACCTCCAGTTCTAGATGCTATTTCTATGACATAAACTTCTTTATTTGGTGTTACACGTAACTCTATGTGAGAAGCTCCATATTTTATGTTAAAAGCGTCTAGTATAGTAGGTGTAATATCTTTTATTAAATTTTTGGTCGTAATGTCAATCTCAGCAGGAATAGTGTGACTTACTTCCATAATGTGAGGTAAATCATGTATAAACTCACTGTTTATAGCAACTATTTGATGAGAAGAATTACTAGTAATTGACTCACAACTAAACTGAATACCATCTATATACTCTTCTATAAGTATTTTATTGTTACTTGAGTATTTCATCGCTTTTTTAAATGCAGCTTCAAGTTCTCCTTTGTCTGTGCAGTAGCTTAAACCTCTACCAGCAGAACTGTCAGATGGTTTTACAATGCAAGGAAACTCATCCCATGTGGTTTTTAAACTATCATCTACAATCTGAAATCTGGGATTTTGTATATTTGCTTTTTGTAAAATATCTTTCATTAAAATCTTATCTGTAGTATTTAAAGCACATTGATATGAGTTAGTATTGAGCCCTAATTGCTCTCCTACAAAACAGGCTGTAAGGTTTCCTAGTTCTGTCGCACTTGTTAGAATAATGTCTATTTTATACTCTTGTGCTTTACTTAGTACCGCTTCTTTATCGGCAATATTTATATGTAAAAATTCATCACACCATTTTGAACCTATGCAATCTTTTTCCATATCTAATACAATGGTATAAAAAAACATTTTTTTAGCTTCTAAAATCAAGTCAAGTTGGAGATGGCTTCCACCCAAAATAAAAATTTTTCTCATTAGTTTATAGTTCCCCAAATTACAACTTCACTACTACGCACTTTAACATCGTTTTGTATGTTGTCATATTTTAAATGCATCGTTTGAAATTCCCTTAAGTCTAACTCTTTTTGTAGTACATCGACCATCTCAAGAGTATCGTAAAATTTGCAAAAGACTCCATCTTCACCAGTAATACCATTTTTTATGATAATACTATTTTCTTCAACTAACTCACCCTTGGAATTTCTGAAGTCATCAATCTCTCTAAATCTTATAAAAAATGGTATATTTTGCTTTATTAAATTGTTTTGTTTTATATCTTTTAGAAGTTGAACAAAGTCATTTTTAGGGATATAATATATTGAGTTTGCTAGAACTAAAACATCAGCTTTTATATCAGAAGTATTATGACAAAACTCTCTCATATCAAGTGAAAAAAATTCAAAGTTATTTTTGTTTTTGAAGTTGTTAAAATTTTCATTAGCATAGTTAATTAAACTATCATTTAAATCTACACCAACAACATTGTTGTTAAACTCAAAAGGCAACATTAAGTTGCATCCG
>JAQIBW010000206.1 GCA_027858865.1 Sulfurimonas sp.
ATCATGATTTCATACAGAGATTTTTTGTTTCAAGAGTGAAAAAAATTTAAATTAAATTTTGAGTATTAGATATATTAACTGTATTATGTTTATATATAGAACATGAAATATAAAGGGAACAGATGAGCATACCGACAAAAATAATTCAAGATGTGAAAACAGTTGCATATGAATGGCAAAAGAAAATACAAGTTTCACGTAAAGGTAAAGAGCAGGATTTTCATGAGATGATGCTCAAAATGTTAAAAAATCCCGTCAATAAAATATTTTTAATTGAATTACTATATCAAAGTTTTCGTTCTCACGATGAAGACAGAGTGGCAGATCAATTAGAACATATATTTGATAAATATAAAAGTACCGATTTCTTTTCTCAATTTGAGCAGATATTGATATGGTTGTTCCGTGATGTTGGCGTATACGTCAGTTCCATCTCTATCCCTATGTTTGTAAAGTATCTTAGAAACGACATCAGTTCCATTGTAATTAAAGGCGAAGACCCTGTTTTATCCAAACATATGCAAAAAAGAAAAAAAGATGGTACCCGCGTCAATATTAACGTTATAGGTGAAATTGTTTTAAGCGAAGAAGAAGCGGATACAAGGGTAAAAAAGTACATAAAGCTTTTAGAAAATCCCGACGTTGATTATCTATCCATAAAAATATCCAATCTTTTCTCTCAAATCATTCCTCACGCACACGCCAATAACATCAAGCATATTTCTGCCCAACTGGCTAGAGTCTATAGCGCTGCCATGCAAAATACCTATAAAGACAAAGATTTAAAAGAGCAGCATAAATTTGTAAATCTTGATATGGAAGAATATCGAGACATAGAAACAACGATTGACTCATTTAAAAATGTATTGGAACAAGAAGAATTTAAAAACTTTAAAGCGGGCATAGTCATTCAAACGTATTTACCAGATGCAATCATATATATAAAAGATCTGTATGAATGGGCTAAAAAGAGAGTTGATAATGGTGGTGCCCCTATTAAAATTCGTATAGTTAAAGGTGCAAACCAAGAGATGGAGCTAACTGAAGCATCTTTAAGAGGGTGGCCAAGTGTAACATACTCGTCAAAAGCGGAGTCTGATGCAAATTATAAAATAGCAATGGATTTTTTACTAGACCCTGAAGTCGCTCCTTACGTTCAAACTGGGGTGGCGTCACATAACCTGTTTGAGCATGCTTTGGCTATGTTGTTGGCTAAAGAGAGAAAAGTTGAACAATACGTAAGTGCGGAGATGCTAGAGGGTATGAGCGAAGCGGCTTATGAGGTGCTAAAAGAGCAAGGACTAAACGTAATTCTTTACGCGCCAACAGCCACAAAAGAGACTTTCACAAACGCCATCGCGTATTTGGTACGCAGATTTGATGAAAATACAGCTGACCAAAACTTTTTGAGACATAGTTTTGGTCTTGAAGTTGACACGCCTGCTTGGGAAATACTTTTAAAAAGTTATGATGATGCTATTGGTCTTATTTCAACTGTTGATCAAAAACCTTATAGAACGCAAGATAGAAATGAAGAGATAATAAAACAAAACATAGACACAAGAGATTATTATTTTGAAAATGAACCAGATACCGACTTTGTTCTAAAAGCGAACAGAAAGTGGGCAGAAAAGATTTGTGATAAATGGCAAAATATTTCTGAACTAGGTGGTTTTAACGCTTATCCAGTCGTAGGTGGAAAAATTGTTCAAAGAGATGAAACTATTGAAATCATGGATAAAAGTCAATATCATGAGAAAAAGATCGCTGGCAGTTATGTTCAAGCTATGCCTGAAGATATGAAGATAGCGATTGCAACGGCAAAAGAGGATCCTGACGGTTGGAGAAAACTAACAAAGACTCAGAGACAAGAAGTGTTGATGGATGTAGCTCATGAGCTAAGAGTGGCAAGGGCCGATCTTATAGGGGTGGCTGCTGCGGAAGTTGGTAAAGTTTTTACTGAAACTGACGTTGAAGTAAGTGAAGCTATAGATTTTTTGAATTTTTATCCGTATAGTGTAGCCAAGATATCTGCACTTACAGGCGTTGAAGCTAGTGGTAAAGGTGTTGGTTTGGTGATCAGTCCATGGAACTTTCCCATTGCCATTCCCGCTGGCGGAGTTGCAGCCTCTTTGGCGGCTGGAAATACAGTCATACTCAAACCTGCTGAAGACTCTATTTTATGCGCATATAGACTATGTCAATGTTTTTGGGACGCGGGTGTTAGCAAAAATACACTACAGTTTATTCCGGGTCGTGGTTCGGTTGTCGGTGAGCATATGATACCAAGCAAAGATATCGATTTTACCATATTTACAGGTGGAGAGAAAACGGCATACCAAATTATAAAATCTCGTCCTGAGATATCTCTAAGCGCTGAAACAGGCGGTAAAGACGCTACCATCGTCACTGCCTTGGCAGATCGGGAGCAGGCCATTAAAAACGTAGTCGTCTCCGCGTTTCACAACTCTGGACAAAAATGTTCTGCAACCTCTTTGCTGGTTTTGGAAAAAGAACTTTTTTATGATGCAAATTTTAAACAGACGCTTAAAGAGGCGGTTGAATCACTTCAAACAGGTTCCGTTTGGGATTTTTCCAACCGCATAGGAACACTTGCAAACCTGCCATCCGGCGAGCTCAAAAAATCACTTACTTATCTTGATGAGGGGGAAGAGTGGTTAGTCGAACCAACTTATGTGGATAAAGGGAATCCATATATGCTAAAGCCATCGGTGAGATGGGGGACTAAAAAGAATGATTTTTGTCATATGAATGAACTCTTTGGTCCTGTTTTGAGCGTAATGTGCGCTGAGAATTTAGATGATGCCATAGAGATAGTTAATTCTACCGGCTATGGTTTAACATCAGGAATCGAGACCTTAGATAAGAGAGAACAAGATTATTGGAGAGAGAAAATACTTGCTGGAAATCTTTATATAAATCGTGGAACTACTGGAGCCATAGTGATTCGTCAACCATTTGGCGGTATGCGAAAGTCTGCTATAGGCAGTGGTAAAAAAGCTGGCGGATTTAACTACGTGAGTCAATTTATGAATATTCATTACAAAGAAACCAACCTTTATGAATCGTGTTCAACGCAGTATATAAATCAGATGAGAAGCTTTTTAACTAGGGATACCGTGTTTAACGATGAATGTGAAAACGCACTTAGATATATCTGTCATTTTGCGCATTGGCATGAGGTTGAATTTTTAAAAGAGCATGATTATGCGCATATAAGAGGTGAAAGCAATATTATACGTTATCTTCCAGTAGCGAGCGTACTTCTGAGAGTTGAAGAAAATGATGACCTTGATGAGATTTTAACGACTATCATGGCTATAAAGATGGTTGGGGCAACACTTCATGTATCTATTCCTAAAAAATCTAAAAAAGCAGAGCTAATTTGGCTGGAATCAAAACATAGTACTTTTATAGGCAAAGATGATACTTTTAGCAGAGATGAGGAAGATGAGCTTATAGTTAAGATACCTAGTGTCCAAAG
Source organism: Sulfurimonas sp. (assembly GCA_027858865.1). Classification (GTDB taxonomy): domain Bacteria; phylum Campylobacterota; class Campylobacteria; order Campylobacterales; family Sulfurimonadaceae; genus Sulfurimonas. Next base: position 3,506 of record JAQIBW010000206.1, read on the forward strand.
GGTGCGATTTTTACATCCAGATAATGTTACTCAAAATATTTACGAAGCAATTTCAAATAAAGCAATATACATAGCAAGTGACAGTTTTGTATCTCACGGTAGACTAGAACTTATGCATTATTTTATAGAACAGAGCATCTCAAATTCATATCATAGATATGGTAACTTAGGTATACAAGGTTTAATTGTAGAGGAGATTTAAATTGGGGTCAGTCAAGACAACTAAATCAATGACAATAATTAGTATTGCATAAGTGGTTATTGGTGTTGGATTAGCATTCTAGGCGTATCAAAATTAATATTCGATGATGTTAGTGTAAATGTGAGTATTGGAGTGAGTCAAACTGAAGAGAGTGAGAATAGTGAATAGAATTAATTAAAGCAAAAGATAAAGCTTTTATATAAAGCTAACAATAGAGTAGTAAAATAAAAGAATAACTATAGCCATAAATAAAAAAGGAATAAAAAATGAAAAGAATTGTTATTAAAGTAGGTAGTTCTGTTTTGACAAGTACAACAGATATAGCCAAAGGTAGAATGTTAAACTTAGTTGGTTTAATCGTAGAAGCTAGAAAAAAATATGAAGTCATCCTTGTGTCATCAGGTGCGGTTGCTGCTGGATATACATCAGTTCAATTAAACAAAAGTATTCCGACAAGTAAAAAAGTTTTAGCTTCCCTTGGTCAACCTTTACTCATGAGTTCTTATAAAAGTTTGTTTGATATCTATGATGTAACTATATCTCAAATCCTTTTGACAGAAGAGGATTTTGACTCTCGTGTACACACTAAGATTGTACAAGATATTATAGAAAGAACATTTAAGAATGATATCTTGCCGATTGTTAATGAAAACGATATCTCTACAACGCAAGACCAGCTATTTGGAGATAACGATCAACTCTCCGCTCATGTTGCACACTATACAGATGCAGATATACTTGTGATTTTAAGTGATATCGATGGTTATTTTGATTCAAATCCTAAAGATAACCCTAAGGCAAAGATCAGAAAAATTGTAACGGAGATAAAAGATGAAGAGTTGGAACAAAGCTATACTCCAAACTCTCAATTTGCATCGGGTGGAATAGTCACTAAACTAAAAGCTGCTAAGTATATGATGGAAAATAATAGAGAGATGTTTTTATGTAATGGTTATGATCTGTCAGCTGCAAGAGATTTCTTAATAGATGGTATACTTAATAAAGGAACACTTTTTACAAATAAAGTAGATGGACCTAACGTTAAAAAAGATAAAGAAACAAATATTTGAGTATAAACCGGTCATAGAAAACGCATAACCCAAGAGAAGTCGTCATAGTCTGTGCTGCTTTTTTTAGGGTACGAAGAGAAGATAGATCAGGATACAAAATTGGCAGTGAAAAACTGATGGTACTTAAAAGATTTTTTTTATGATTGATTGAGTGGCTCCGGATACTGGAAACCATTTTCAAAACCCTTATATACCCTATATATTGAAGTTTAAAGATTATTTGAAAAGGTGTCTTTTGGGGCATAAATAGCACCAAATTGACACCAAAACTCTACCAATATCCTTTATTTCCAAAGT
>JAQIBW010000022.1 GCA_027858865.1 Sulfurimonas sp.
ACTAGAGTAAAACGACTAAGCGTAGAGAATTTTATATTATTATTTATAAGGTATATTTTAAGTAAATACTTATGCCATCCAAATCTTATATGTGTATAGTTATTAATAAGATATTTAAATGTCATAAATGCCAAGAATATAGCAGCTAAAACATATAGTCCGTAGTTATTAAAAAGATGTTCTAAAGTTAAAAGTATTTGTGTAGGTAATGGAAGCTCTGCATTTAGTTGTTCAAAAATAGCTTTAAATTCAGGTACAACATATCATATTAGAACTGTAAAAGCAATAGCCATGGCAATCATTACATTTCTAGGATATGCCATTGCTTTCTTAAACTTAGTAACGTTAGCGCGTATTTCTTCAAGCATATCTGCAAGTGAATAAAGTGCCTCATCTAAATTACCTGTTTTCTCACCAAGTTGTACCATAGCAATTGAAAGATTACCAAGCTCAAAACGAAAGTTTTCCATAGAAGCAGAAAGTGAATGACCAGCATTTATATCATCAGCTAATTTTCCAAATACATGTTTTAATGCTTGATCATCTGTTGAAGCAGCAATCTCACTAAGTGAGTCATGTATTGATATACCAGCATTAGTCATAACTGCCAACTGTCTAATAGCGGCTATCTGTGCGTTTGGCCTAATTTTTCTCTTTTTTATGTTTTGAAAAAAGTTTGCTTTAAATCTTTTTAGTTGAGCTTCTAAGGGTTCTGTTCCTTCAACTACTTTTATAATTATTCCAGAGTGTTTTAATTTGGCATAATCATTAGCTTCTTTTCTATCTTTTGCATATAAGGGAATCTCTTCTCTCTTACCTTTTGTAAGAACTGTTGCAATAAAATATTTCATCCTTTAGCCACCCTTAATATTTCTTCAATACTTGTAATACCATCCAAAGCTTTTTGAATGCCATTTTCAAATATTCCAATAAAACCATCTTTAATGGCTTGAGCTAACATTGCATCTTTTGGTGCACCTTTAGCAATAAGAGATGATAGTTCTTCTGTAACGTTCAATACTTCACAAATCATTTCTCTTCCCATATATCCAGTATCATTACATTCTTTACAACCTTGACCTTTGTAAAATATTGCATTTTCAGGTATAAAGTTTTCTAGTTCTTCTAATATAGATGCAGGAACTTTTTCAACTACCTTACATTTAGAACATATTTTTCTAACTAGTCTTTGTGCTTGTATTGCAACGAGAGCACCACTGATGAGATAACTTTCTATTCCCATATCTATCATACGCGGTATAGCACTAATTGAATCATTTGTGTGTAGAGTTGAAATAACCATGTGACCAGTTAAAGCAGCTTTTATAGCAATCTCAAGTGTTTCTTGATCACGAATTTCGCCGATCATAATCTTATCTGGATCTTGTCTAAGAATTGATCTAAGTGCATCTGCAAAACTTAGACCAACTTTTGGATTAACCTGAACCTGTTGGATGAGATTCATTCTGTATTCTACAGGATCTTCAACTGTAATTACTTTGTCTTCAACATTTCTAAGCTCATTTAATGCGCCATACAAGGTTGTAGTCTTACCACTTCCCGTAGGCCCTGTTACAAGTATGATTCCAAAAGGCTCTTTAAGACCTTTTAAAAGCTTGTTATAACTCTCTGTATCCATTCCTGCATCTTCGAGCCTAACAAGAGCTTTCTCCTTGTCAAGAACACGCATAACAATAGATTCACCATAAAGAATAGGGAGTGTAGATATACGAAAGTCATACTCTCTATCACCGACAGCGGTAGAAAAACGACCATCTTGAGGTTTTCTTTTCTCAGCAATATCAAGATTAGCGAGGAGTTTAAGTCTAGATGCTAAAGGTGGATATATATCTTTTTCAAAAATAAATATCTCTGCAAGTTTTCCATCAACTCGAGCGCGAACAACACAGTTTTTTTCTGTTGGTTCGATATGAACATCACTCGCTCTACCACGAATACAAGCTTTTAAAATTACATCAATCAGCAAGAGTATAGATGAAGCTTCTTGTTGCTCTTCGATAGAATTGATAGAGTATAGTTCATCACGTATTTTTTTAACTAAACCTTTTACACTCTCTTTTAGTTCAACTTTAAATAGGTA
>JAQIBW010000066.1 GCA_027858865.1 Sulfurimonas sp.
CATCAAGACTTGCTTCTTCTGCATAAGTTTTAGCGATAGTTGTTAAGTCTTTTTCATTGAACCATAGTTTATTGAAGTTTTCAAGTCCCTCATAACTACTAATATTACGAAACTTCATACGGTTTATATCTACTAGGGAGAAAATATATTTGCCATCTTCTTCTCTTATGAGAATATTTCCACCTGAATAATCAACATGCCAAACACCTTTTTTGTGAACATCGTAAGAGAATTTTGCAAAGTCTTGTAGGACTTTTTCTTTGTACTTAGGCTGATCATCTCGTATATGAGCGATTGTAAAGTCGTATCTGAATTCTTTAGATATGAAGAAACTCTCTTTTAAAAGCCCTGACTTAAAAAACTCGATATAGCCTATGGCTTCCGGTGTGCTAACTTCAAGTTCATGAAGTTTTGTGGCATTATGAAAGGCTTTGTATGCTTTTGATTTTCTAAGATAAGCGTATACAAATTGATTTAAAAAATTTGGAACTCTAAAAGCTTTAACGACGGTTTGGATATTTTCTATCTCTATTACTTTTAACTCATTTCTGGCTAGGTGAATAGTTTGTGAATTCTCTGAAAAAATTGATTTTATGTTTAGAAGTATGTTTTTAAAATTATGAAATTCTTTGTTGTATTCAAGTTTGTAAGACATTTGTTTTTAGCTACTTTGTGGTAAAATTAAATAAAAAATATTTGAGAATATATGCAAAAAGATATTACAGCAACAATTATAACATTAAATGAGAAGAAACATATCCGAGAGGTTATTTTAAATGTTCAAAAGATTTGTAATGAAGTTATAGTTGTTGATTCTTTTAGTAGTGATGAGACATGTGACATCGCGAAAGAGTTAGGGGCTAAGGTAATAGAACAGAAATATTTAGGTGATGGCGGGCAAAAAGCTTTTTGTGAACAGTATGCAACAAATGAGTGGATATTGAGTATAGATGCTGATGAGAGATTAGAAGATGAGGCAATTGAGTATTTAAAAGAATTTAATTATGAAAACGGAGTAGCAGATGCCTACTCTTTTCGTCGTAAAAGTTTCATAGGAAAAAAGTTTATAAAGCAGTGGTATCCAGATCGTGTTGTTAGACTATACAACAAATCTAGATGCGGATATAACACTATAGGCGAACATGGAAAAGTTGAGACTGATAATTTTGTAGATTTAGATATAGATATGCTTCACTACTCTTTTGAAGATTTTGGAGTTTTGGTTAGCAAAGCGGATAGGTTTGCAGTTAATTTGGCAAAAGTAAGATATGCAGAGGGTAAAAGAGCTTCATGGTATGACCCGTTTGTTCATGGAGCAGGTGCTATGTTTAAGGGACTTATATCAAAGGGCGGAATCTTTGGTGGCATCCATGAGTGGCATGTTGCTTTTGCATCTGCTTATAACAGTTATATGAAATATGTGATTATGTTAGAGATGCAAGAAAATGATAAATAGTAATATTTTAGAACTTTGTCTTTCTCCTGATTTGGGTGGGTTAGAACTTTATATGGTTCGTGCCTCACATTTTTTAGATGCAAAGACAAATACTATAAGTGTTATAAATGAAGCTGGAAAATTAGAGCAATACTATAAAGATACAAAATTTAAGTATGAAAAAATAAAAAGAAGTTCAACAATATTTTCTTTTTTAACTGCAAGAAAACTTGCAAAAATTATAGATGACAATAATATCGAGGTAGTGCATCTTCATTGGACTAAGGATATACTTGTAGCTGTATTGGCTAAACTTCTTTCAAAGCAAAAACCTAAACTTGTTCAAACTAGAAATATGACAATGACAAGATTTAAAGATGATTTTTATCATAGATTTTTATATAAAAATATAGATTTAATGCTTCCAGTTACATATCAGGTAAAAGAGCAGATAGAGAAGTTTATACCCAATGATATACGACCTAAAGTTGAGGTTTTGTATATGGGAGCTGAGAAACCAGAGCTTATTGGTGATGAAGAGAAGAAGACTCTTCGTAGTAAATACAATTTAGAAAAATCATTTACAGTTGGAATCGTAGGTAGAATAGAAGAGGGTAAAGGGCAGTACTTAGTCATAGATGCAATTAAAGAACTTGCAAGTAAAAATATAGATGCTAAAGCTCTTATTGTTGGTCATGCAATGAACGATTCTTATTTAGCCTCTCTAAAAAGTGCTATTGAGAAAGACGCTATAAAAGATAAAGTAATATTTACAGGTTTTACAACAGAAGTCCAAAAACTTATGCAGGTTTGTGATGTGATCGTGCTTGCAACTGACAGAGAGACTTTTGGACTTGTTATTATAGAAGCAATGCAGTGTGAGATAGCTGTGATAGGAAGTGACAGTGGTGGACCTTTAGAAATTATTGATGATAATGAAAACGGACTACTATTTAAGACTAAAGATTCAAATGATTTAGCTACAAAGATTGAGAAACTTTTCAATCATAAAGATTTACGAAAGAACCTTGCAAAAGCAGGTAAACAAAAAGCTGATGAAAAGTTTTATAGTGAAACGCAGTTTGAGAAGTTAAAAAATATTTTAAAAGAGTTAGTGTGAAAGTAAGTATAATCATTGCAGTGTATAAAGATATTGAGTCATTAGATTTAATGATTATGGCACTAAAAACACAGACTTATAAAAACTTTGAAGTTATCATTGCAGAAGATAATAACTCTACTGAGATGAAACTATATGTTGAGTCAATAGAAAACTTGGATGTTAAACACACATTTCAAGAAGATTCAGGGGTTAGAAAATCAAGATCTCAAAACAATGGCATCGTAAAAGCTAGTGGTGAGTATCTTATATTTTTAGACGGAGATATTATTCCTTATTCTACATTTATTCAAGGGCATGTAGATTTAGCTCAAAAAGATAGAGTTCTTGCAGGAAGAAGAGTTAATCTTAATGAAAAACTTACAAAGAAGTTTAGAAATAAATCACTATCCTCATATACATTGGAAAAGTTTTATTTCTTCTTAGGGTTTGGCTTGATGTTTGATAGAAATGCAAGGTTTGAACAGGGTGTTCATATAGATGCAAACTCTTTTATTTATAAAAAATTTATGGCAAATAGAAAAAGAAATACAAGTCTCATAGGTTGTAACTTTTCATGCTATAAAGAAGCAATGGTAGCCATAAATGGTTTTGATGAGAGTTATGGAGAATCATCTTTACCGGATGATATGGATTTGGACTGGAGATTTCGTGCATATGGGCTTAAACTGCATTCTTGTAAAAATGTAGCGAACACATTTCATTTGTATCATAAAAAACAGGATAACCCTACATCGCAAGAGCAGTGGGATAGATTCAACAAAAATAAAAAAGAAAAAAAGTATATTTGTGATGAAGGAGTGAATAAGCATGAATAATGAACATCCTGTTAAGTTAAGCGTGACTGTAATTACATATAATCAAGAACATTTCATTGAAGAAACCTTAGATAGCATTTTAAGCCAAAAATTAAATGTGCCTTTTGATATTGTAATTGGGGATGATGCTTCTACTGATAAAACACCAGATATTTTAAAAAAATATGCTGAAAAATATCCAGAGATAGTTAAGCCTATTTTTAGAACTAAAAATTTTGGACACACAGGAAACTATATAGAAACATCGAGAATGGCTACAGGTGAGTATATAGCACATTTAGATGGTGATGACTTAATGTTACTAGGTAAACTACAAAAGCAGGTAGACTTCTTAGATAGTCATCAAGAGTGCAGTATGGTGCACCATCTTGTTAGTTTTATTGATAAACAAGGAAATATTACAGGGAAAACGAAAGAACGAAGCGCAACTGTTGGTACGATTAACGATATTATCAAGCAAAATCATATTATCAATAGCTCTAATATGTTTAGACGTAATTGCTTAGATGAACACTTCTATAATATTCCTCATAGTTTAATGCTACATGATAAACTAGCGCATATGATTAAAACTCAATATGGAAAAGTATGTGTAATTCCGGAGATATTGGGTAGTTATCGAGTGTACTCAGAATCAATATTTAAAAGTGCTTCTTCGTATAAACTTTTTAAAGCACAAATTTATACAGTTGATTATGCCAAAAATCTAAAAGGTGCATCTGAAAAATCTATAAGAGCAGGAAAAAGTATTTTATATCTTGCCCGGGTTCGTGAATATTATAAAAAGAAAAACTACACACGAGCTAAGTATTATTTAATGCTTGCTAGAAATTTGGTACCTTATTCGTATGACGCGTGTAGGTTTGCCCTAAAATTATTAGTAAAATAAACAAATGATAATCGTCTCTATCATTTTAATTTAAAGGATTTATAATAAAAATTTTATATATAAATAGTCATTCTGCAGATTATGTTCAAGATTTGGTTTATAGTGGTT
>JAQIBW010000076.1 GCA_027858865.1 Sulfurimonas sp.
CTTTATGATGTTGTAAAAGAAGAGAAATATGAAAAAAATATTTATGATGATTACTCGGCTACTTCTATGGTCTATCTTCAAGATGTAATCGATAAAGAAGACAGGCAAGTATTTCTAGATGAAGCTTATGAAAAATTTGATAAGTATTCTAAAGATGAACTTATACAGATGATGTTAGAGAGAAAGATTGTTAAAAAGATAGATGGGAAAATCAGATGAGAATTTTATTATTGGAAGATGAGTATTCACTGCGTATAAGCATAGAAGAGTTTTTAACAGACTTAGGTTATGAAGTAGATGGTTTTATGGATGGACTTGAAGCTTATGACGCTATATATGATAAGGCTTATGATATTTTACTGCTTGATGTAAATGTCCCATCACTAAACGGATTTGAACTTTTAAAAAAAATTAGACTTGATGATAAAAAAACACCTGCTATCTTTTTAACATCTATGACAGATGTAGATGACTTAAAAGAAGGTTACAAAAGAGGCTGTTGTGACTACATAAGAAAACCATTTGACCTTGAAGAGTTAGAACTTCGTATAGATCAAGCATTGGCTAGTTTCTTTAAAGATGATAGCTCAATTGTAGATATTGGTTGCGATATATCTTACGATATGAAAAAGAGTAAGCTAACACTTAAAGAGGATGAAATAGTTCTTAGAAAAACAGAACAAGATCTTTTAGAAGTGCTTATAAAAAATAAAAATGCCGTAGTATCAACTCAGATGTTTCAAGATGAAGTATGGGGAGAGTATGTAGAACCTGCAACTATAAGAGTTCAGTTAAATAACTTACGAAAAAAACTACCAGAGGGTGTTATACAAAACAGAAGAGGACTGGGATATATAATTGAAAGATAGTCAATACTCAGCAAAGTATGCACTGATATATACTTCACTAGTCTCAGTTATACTTTTGACTCCACTATTTTTTTATTTCATATATATGAAAAATATTCACTCTATACAAAATGAGTTGCTACTAAAAGAAAAATCTCTTTTAGTCATAAAAGCTATGCAAGAGTACAATGGAAATGATGAATATTTTGAATACCCAAGATTTAAAACATTTGAATCAGGTCTTTACGATAAAGGTTTTCAACCAATCTTCTCTTTGGTAAACTACAAAATAAAGTATTTTAAAGATGGATATCACTTAGATAACAATGACGCATATTTAATTGTTAAACTTCCAAAAGATAGATACTTTGGTGCAAAATATCTCATAGTGAAGAACCAACTATCTTTCGCAGTTGTTTATGAAAAGGTTATGTATATACTCTTTAGTGTTGTTATCTTGGTCTTTATATTAAGTATGTTCTTCTTGCAGACTTTTGCTAAACCATTTCAGAAGATGAATAAACAACTTGATAACTTTATAAAAGATTCTATGCATGAGATAAATACTCCACGGTCTATCATAAGTGTAAATATTGATCTTTACAATAGAAAAAATGAACCTAATAAGTATATGCAAAGAATGAAGGCAGCGACAAAGGTACTTTCTAACATATACAACGATATGGATTATCTCATTAAGCATGATAGACTTAAGTATGAAAATGAAAGTATTGATATGGCTGCATTTTTAACAGATAGAGTAGAGTACTTTAGTGAAGTGGCTTTAATGAAAGATATAACTATAAACTCAGATATCAATGAATGTGTATATGTATATATGAATGCGAAAAAACTTCAACGTGTAGTAGATAACACGATATCCAATGCGATTAAATACTCGTATGAAAACTCAGAAATAGATATAAAGCTATACATGGAAGATGAAAAGTGTCATTTGAGCTTTAGAGATTATGGTGTTGGCATCGAAAAAGTTGAAAAAATATTTAGCAGGTACTATAGAGAAAACGTCAGTAAAGGTGGTTTCGGAATAGGGCTAAACATCGTTAAATCTATAATAGAAGAGGCTAATATAGAGCTTCTCATAGAATCTACACCAAAGGTAGGGAGTCGATTTCTCTACATTTTCCCTCCTACTTCTACAAAATAAATATAAATTTATCTAATTTTACATAAATTTTACACTCGAGTGCTAAACTTGCTCCTGAAATAAGAATAGGAGGAACAAGAATGAAGAAAACTGTGATGATGTCACTACTTGTAAGTGTTTCACTTTTCGCTGCTGATTATAGTAGTGTTATAGAGAAACCAAATGCAAGCAAGATGATTCAAAAAGATTTATTGGCTCCAGCCAAAACATTTACTATGCCAGCTGGTTGTATAACAACAGATCCTAAAGCTATTGCAAGAGGTGCTTTTATATTCCATAACCTTAATGGCGGAAAAGCAAAAGGCAAATTACCAGAAGGTCTTGCTAAAAAGCAAATGAAACAGGGTAAGACTTACCTACCTGGTGACAAAATTCCAAACAAACAATATGGAAACTGTGTTGCTTGTCATAATATAGAAGGTGCTAAAGGTGCTGGAAATATTGGTCCTGACTTAACAGGTTATAAAGATATGTTTATGGCAACTGGCGTTAGAGATAATCAATTTGTTTTTCAAAAAATTGCTGATCCTCGTGTAGATAACGATAACACACACATGACTGTTAACTTAACTACTAAGTTATTCACAACTAAAGAGATATGTGAGATTACATCATATATTGTATCTGATAAATAAAGGAATATATACTATGCAAAGAAGAGATTTTTTCAAGAAATTAGGTGCAGCGGCTGCTGTTGCTGCTGTTACTCCAACTATAAGTTTTGCAGCTGATGCAAAAAAGCCGTCAGGTCCTAATAATCTTTCATTTAAAGCTGCTGTAGATGCTGTAACTGGAGGCAAAACGCCAGTTGTATCTTCAAAAATTAAACTAAAAGTTCCAGAAATTGCTGAAAATGGTGCAGTTGTTCCTGTTACTGTTGAAGTTGAGTCACCAATGACTGAAGCAGACTATGTAAAAGCAATCCATATATTTGCAACTGAGAATGCTAATACTCGTTGTATTGATGTTCACTTAACTCCTGCAAATGGAAAAGCAATGTTTGCAACTCGTATTAAACTTGGTGGAACTCAAGAAGTAGCAACTGTAGTTGAACTTAGTGACGGTACATTTATTACTGCTAGTCAAAGTGTAAAAGTTACTATCGGTGGATGTGGTTGATTTTCGACCATTTAACATAATCTAAAAATATAAAAATTAAGGAACTAAAAATGGGAAAAAGAAAATCACTGATTAAAATCAAGCCAAAAAAATTCAAAGATGGTGAAATAGTTAAAGTAAGTTTTATGGTTATGCATCCAATGGAAACAGGTATGCGTAAAGATAAAAAAACTAAAGAAATTATTCCGGCAAAATATATCAATAAAGTAAAATTTAGCTATAACGGAAAAGTTATTACAACTATGACTGTATGGGAATCACTCTCTACTAATCCGGTATTTACTACATATATGAAAATCAATGGTAAAGGTAATCTTACTGTTACATATACTGATAACACTGGTGAAGTTAACGAACATAGTAAAAAGATTAAACCAAAAGGATAATCAATGAAAACAGGAATAAAAATAGCACTATCTATTGCACTTCTTTCTTCATTGTCTTTTGGCGGTGAACAGTTTGCGATGAGTGATGCAGACCGTGCAATGTACGCTGAGATGTTAGAAAATAATCCGGCTGATATTATGGTTGAAAATGGTAATGAACTTCTCGGAGAGTTTGGTGGTGGAGATGCTGGTTTAGCAGCATTTTTAAATGTAACAGAAGATGAACTGCCAGCATATATAGCAGGTTTTCCACGTTACTTAGAAGACTTTAAACAAGTAGTTGGTTTAGACCAAGTCCTTCAAGGTCTGATGCATAAAAATGGTCATAAACCATTTAAACTTAAAAGTTCAAATATGTTTGATATGAGTACTTATGTTAAAACTCTTGCTAAT
>JAQIBW010000012.1 GCA_027858865.1 Sulfurimonas sp.
AATGTAAAGAATATATGAAGCCAATCTATTTTGTACATCTTCAGTTCTTGTCTGCTAAAAAGAACTTTTTGAAGATAGAGTGGATAATAAAGGTTTTGATATTTATCTTTCTTTGTATCGCACTCGCATCTCCGATAGTAGTAGATAAACTGAGTCCAAACAATAGACACGGTAAAGATATAGTACTAGCTATAGATGCCAGCGGATCTATGAACTCATCAGGTTTTGATTTTGAGAATGAGGTTAGTGAAGGTGAAAGACTCAGTAGGTTTGATATCACTAAGCTAATAGCATCTGAGTTTATAAAAAAAAGAATCAGTGATAATGTTGGAGTAGTTCTTTATGGAGATTTTGCTTTTATAGCTTCACCTATAACTTATGAAAAAGAAATAGTTTCTAAGATGTTAGGATATCTGACTCAAGGTATGGCCGGGCAAAATACAGCTATCGGTGAAGCTATAGCTATGAGTGTACGTTCTTTTAAACACTCTAAAGCGAAAACTAAAGTTGTCATACTACTTAGTGATGGTGAACATAACAGTGGCAGCATCTCTCCTAAAGAGGCGACTAAACTGGCAAAATATAAAAATATAAAAATATATACAATTGCTATGGGAAACAAAGGCGAAGCAGATGAGGCCCTTTTAGAGACTATAGCCAAAGATGGTGATGGTAAGTTCTTTCGTGCGACTTCTGCAAAAGAGTTAAAAAAAGTTTACAGTGAGATAGACAAACTTGAATCATCAAACATAAAAAGTAGGGAGTACCTCCTAAAAAATTATTTTTATCAAATATTTTTACTTTTAGCATCTGGACTACTTCTTTACTTGCTATATAGGGAGATACGAAAATGAGTTTTTTATTTCCTGAGTACTTTTGGCTCTTTCTGTTTTTAGTTGCTGGATTTATTAAAAAAGACTTTAGAGGTTTAAGTGTAGTCTCTCTTGGTTACATAGTTACATTTGTTTTTATAGTTTTAGCGCTTACTCGTCCAGTTATTGAACAAGAACCCATTAAAAGTGAACAAGTGTTGAGTGATGTAGTTATAGCTGTTGATTTATCATACTCCATGCAAGCAAACGATGTAGCTCCCTCAAGGCTGAAAAAAGCAAAAGAGGTTTTAATCGAGCTTATCAAGAATGAGCAAAAAAGTAGGTTTGGAATTTTAGGCTTTACAACAAATGCGATTGTACTCTCACCTATGACACAAGACAGTGAACTACTAGAGCATCTCTTTAGCGCACTTGATGATAAGCTTATTATTACAAAGGGTAGTTCTATCATGCCAGCTTTGAAGTTAGCAAGAAAGATGTCAGAGTCCAAAAATCTAAGTGTTGTTATCTTAAGTGACGGTGCGGATGAGGCATCTTATGAAGATGAAGCAAAATATGCCAAAGAAAATTCACTTATTATAAACGTCTTTATGCTCGCGACTAAGAGTGGAGGAACTCTTACGCTAGCAAATGGAGAGCTTTTAAAAGATGAGACTAATGATATAGTCGTAAGTAGAGAGAACCAAGCTATACAAGCCATCTCAGATGCTACGAGTGGAGTTTACACGAAAGACTTTGATAGTTTAGTAGATGCACTAAAGAAGCAAAAAACAGATGATAAAAAGTCTCAAATGACCATCATTAGAAACCTTGAACTTTTTTACTACCTTATAGTCTTAGCAATTATTTCATTTTTAGTTAGTGTTACCACTCTTAAAAAGTATGTTCTTGCTTTTTTACTTCTCTTTGGAATAAGTTTGAATGCAAATATTTTAGACTATTTTGAAGATAAAAACATAGTAGAGTTTAAAAAGGCTAGTTCTTACTATAAAAGTGCAGAGTATGAAAAAGCACTTAATGGTTACGAGAGAGTAAAGTCTGCAGATGCAGAGTTTAAGTCAGTAGTCTTTTATAATATGGGTAATTCATTAGTAAGACTAAAAGAGTTTAAAAAAGCTAGAGATGCTTACTTGAAGTCACTTACTCTTAGTTACTCTAAAGAAGCAGAAGAAAATATGCATTATATTAAAGATGTGGACGAGCAGATGCAGATGAGTACAGGGCAGCAAAAAACCTCTAAAAAATCTTCAACAGCTAAAAAACAAAATTCAAATAAAAAGAAAAAAGAGGGCGGTAGCTCAAATATGAAAGTAAG
>JAQIBW010000234.1 GCA_027858865.1 Sulfurimonas sp.
TGATCTTCATAGTGAAACAGGTTCTGGAACTACCTTCTTCTTTACTATAGATTTTGAAGAAGTTGAAACACTAAACGAAAGTACAAAAGGTACTTTTTCAAGTCTTAATGCATTAGTACTTGAAAACAACCATAAAATAAAAAGACAAGAAACTTACCTTCGTGAGTACTTAGACTTCTATGGTGTTAGTTATACAACATTTAAAGATATAAATGAGCTTGAAACTCTTCAAAGACAGGTTAGCTATGACTTAGTATTTGTTGATTATGATTATGCACAAGAAGATGATTTAGTTAACTATGGAAAACTTCCACAATCGCTAGTTCTTTTAACTAAATCTTATTATATGAAAAAGATAGAATCTCTTCATATTAATGTCTTCAAAACTATATAAGAACCTCTAAATATTTCAAAGGTTAAATTAGCACTAGACAACTACAATGCTGAAAACTTTAATACAAAAAGAGCTAAAAAGACAAACCGTAAAAAGTTTAACAAAGAGACATCTAAGTTCAAAGCAAATGTTTTAGTCGCAGAAGACAATATAATCAATCAAAAGCTTATCAAGAGAACTCTTGAAGACTTAGGACTAACTGTAAGTATTGCTAACAATGGTCTTGAAGCTTTTCAAAAAAGAAAAGATGGAAATTTTGATCTGATATTTATGGATATCCAGATGCCATTCCTCGATGGAGTTGAAGCAACTGCTGAGATTTTAGAGTATGAAGAAGATTTCAATCAACCTCACGTTCCGGTATTGGCACTTACTGCAAATGCCTTAAAAGGAGATAGAGAAAGGTTCCTAGAGGCAGGCTTAGATGAGTACACTACCAAACCTCTAGTTCGTTCAGAAATCATCTCTCTACTCAACCATTTTCTTGCCGACTTCATTGTAGAAGAAGAGTCATTAGTACCAAAAAGTGCTGATGAAATAGAAGTTGCTAGTACTGAAGAGTTTGAAGATGAAATCACAGAAGAAGTTATTGAAGAAGCCCAGGAGATAAAAGAGTCCCAAGCAACTAATATAAAACAAAAATATAAAGCAGATATTTTATTAGCAAAAAAGAGTCGATTTGAATCAAAACTATATATTCAACTTTTAGAATCGCTAGGTTATACGTATGAACTTGCTCAAACTATTGAAGAGTTAGAAGAGTTGACTAATGCCAATACTTATAAACTTATACTTTTTGATAAGGAACTAGACGGTCTAGATTTAGAAAAACTATCAAACGATATTAAAATGTCAAATAAGAACAAAGGACTTATATCTTACTTGGTTCTTATTAGTGACGCGTCACTAAAAGAAGACTCAGATGATGTTTTATATGTACACGAGTTAATTAAAAATGTTGTAAACAAAGATTTACTGCGTTTAATATTTGAAAAATTTATTTAAGGAATAAAATATGTCAAAAGAAGACTTAGTAGTTTTAGCTGTAGATGATGATTTGATTAATCTAAAACTACTCAAATCAATGTTAATGAAAAGTGGAAAAGTCATAGAGGTTATAGAAGCTAAAAATGGTTCAGATGCTATAGGTGTTTTAAAATCAAGAAATGATATTGATCTTATCTTACTTGACATCATCATGCCTGTTATGGGTGGGATTGAAATGCTTAAAGTTGTACGTGCGGATGATAATCTTCGTCAACTTCCTATCATCGTTCTTACAACTGATGAGACAAAAAAGAGTGAGGCTCTAGAGTTTGGAGCTAATGGCTTTTTAATGAAGCCTATAAGAAACAGTGATTTACTTCAAAAAATAGCAACAGTGCTAGTCTAGGAAGTCTTACGACTCCTTGACTAAAACATGTTTCAATACTTCTTCTACCCTACTTACACCAACTATTTCAAGTGAATCTTTTACTTCTTTAGGGATATCTTCTAAATCTCTTTCGTAGTTCTTAGCAGGAATAAGAACTTTAGTCATTCCCGCTGTATGCGCAGCTATAAGTTTTTCTCTTAATCCACCGATTGGTAAAACATCACCACTTAAAGAAACTTCACCAGTCATTGCTATCTCAGAACGGATTTTTTCTCCGCTAAGAATAGATGCAATAACACTAACCATTGCTATACCTGCACTTGGACCATCTTTTGGTGTTGCACCATCTGGAACGTGTATATGTAAGTCGTAACGCTTGTAAACCTCACTGGTATCTACTTCTATCTTCTCTTCTTTTTCTTTAAAGGTAAGGGGAATATTCTCAGGTGCAATCTTGAGTTTTTTAGAGTCTATAAGAGTTTTAACAACACTCATAGCGATTCTAGCACTCTCTTTCATAACATCACCAAGACTACCTGTAAGTTGCAGAGTACCTTTACCTTTGATACGTATACTTTCAATTTTTAAGACATCTCCACCCACTGCTGTCCATGCAAGTCCATTTACAACACCAACAACTGGAACTTTTGTAGTCTTTTCAATTTCAAATACACTCTTGTCAAAAAAGTCTTTTAAATTTTTAAGAGAAATAGACACTTTTTCTACAGTGCTGTCTTCTAGAATCTGACGAGCGATTTTTCTACTCATATCTGCAATACGACGGCGAAGATTTCTAACTCCAGCTTCTCTTGTGTAACTATGAATCAACTCTTTAAGTGCTGGCTTAGAGATGCTGACTTCATTCTTTTTAAGTCCGTGCTTTTTAAGCTCTTGGGGTAGTAGATATCTCTTAGCAATCTCAAACTTCTCTTGGGGAGTGTATGAGCTGATAGTAATAAACTCCATTCTATCACGTAAAGGTGCAGGAATACGACCAACATCATTTGCCGTAGCAATAAAAATAACCTTACTAAGATCAATATCAAAGTTAAGATAGTAATCTCTAAACTCTTTGTTTTGTTCAGGATCTAGTATCTCTAAAAGTGCAGCTGTTGGATCTCCTCTTTGAGAACGAGACACTTTATCTATCTCATCTAACACTACAACTGGGTTCATCTTTTTAGCATCTATTAGACCTTGAGTAATACGACCAGGCATAGCACCAACATAAGTTCTTCTATGTCCTCTTAACTCGTTTACATCTTCAAGTCCACCAAGGGCTATTCTGATTAGTGGTCTCTTCAAGGCTACTGCAATAGAATTTGCCAAAGAAGTTTTACCTACACCTGGAGGTCCTGAGAAACAAAGAATAGCTCCCGCACTTTCACTACTAAGACCTCTTAACTCTAAAAGCTCTTTAACGGCGAAATACTCTACTATTCTTTCTTTTGGTTTTATAAGTGAGAAGTGATCTTCATTGAGTTGATTTTCAACATCTTTAATCTTAAGAGCTTTTTTTGCATTTTCACCAAAAGGAATCTCTAAAGTCCAGTCTAAATATGTTTGAGTCATAGATGCATCTGAAGAGTCTGGATGCATTCTAGAAAATCTCTCAATCTGTTTAGCTATTTCTTTATAAGCTTCCTCGCCCATTTTGCCTTTTTTGGCTTCTAGTTTGTTACGATACTCTTCTATCTCTTCATCACGAGCTGCATCTGTCCCCAACTCTTTTTGAATCTGCTTTAGTTGTTCTTTTAAAAAGTACTCTTTATTAACTTTTTCTATATGAGTATGGACCTTGCTTCTAATCTCTTTTTGCAGCTTGTTAGCTTCAATCTCATCTATAAGATAGTCGATTAAAAATAGAAATCTTTTCTCTGTATCTATCTCAACAAAAAGCTTATAAGCCTGCTCTTTTTTAAGCTTTACAGTACTACAAATAAGATCTATGATTCTGTTGTGATCATGATTTTCTTCTATTGTTCTAAGAAGATCAGGCGGGAAATAGTTACTTACACTAGAGAGTATTCTAACTTTCTCGCGAACTATTTCAAGTATTGCATCTATTTTTAATGATTCTACATTTGTAGATTCTAAAATATCTACATTTGCGATAAGAGGAGTTGCTTGCAGTTCATAAAGCATTTTCGCACGAGCAAGGCCTTGAAAAAGAACCTTTACTCGACCGTCTGGAAGAGCAACTTTTCTCATAATAGAGCCTACTACTCCGGCATCGTAAAGTGAGTCATATGTTCTTTCACCCTCATGTAAAGGCTTAGTAGGACAAACGATTACCAAAGAGCTATCTTCCATAGCAATAGTAGCTGCGTTAATATTATTTTCATCACTTAAAAAAAGTGGTGAAATCATAAAAGGGTATAAAAAAAGTTCGTCTTCTGCTATAACAGGAATATCTGCTGGAAAATCTCCATAATTGCTTAATTTCATATTTGTTCCTAGTTTATTAAAGTTCTAAGATCTTATCTTTTAAAGCATTGAATTCATCTTCTGTGATAATGCCTTTATCTTTTAAATCTTCTGCTTTGTCTAATTCATCTTGTTGAAATTTACTCAAATTTTGTTTAGGTTTTTCTATATCTTTTGATTCAATTTTGCTTGGTACGCTGTCATCAACTACAGAGTTTCTTGATACAACACTTCTAGTGTCTGGCACCATAAAGGCGTACCAACTCTCTGTTCCATCACCTTCAAACCATGCACGGTACCAAGCTGTGTTTGCTCTGTCAATCTCATCCCATTTTATCCATGGTTGCGGCTTAAGCGTTCTATAATACTTGGCACTTTTTGGTTTATCCAGTCTAACATACAGATCCGCTATCGTCTCGTTTAGAGCAGCTTCAGCCAAGTATAAACGCGTTTGCATGGTATCTACAACATTATAGTACATAGAATTAGGATAGTTACGCTTGAACATTTGCGCTTCTTTTATAGCATCTGCGATAAGTGCTTGGTCACGTCTTGGATTTGGAAGGGCTAGGTATTTAGCTTTAATCTTTAAAAACTCTGCATCTTCTTTTTCATTTGCTGTTGCATATCTTTTAATGTACTCATTTAAAAAATGCTCACTTAGTAGATACTCTTCATAATACATATGCGCAATAGCCAAGATCATTGTTGCTTCAGGTAACAAAGGTGAGCCAATATGTTCACCCTGCAAAGAACTGTAATAATTATCAGCTTTCTCTAAATCTCCCTGAGAGATATTTTTCACTATTTTCCCGTACCAATATACGGCAGGTTTGTTATACTCTTCTAACTCTTTAGAACAGCCACTAAAGAAAAGTATCGTTGTAAGTGCTGTTAAGAAAAAACTATTTTTTAATTTCATCAAATAATATCCCAATAAATAAATAAGATGATATTCTATCCAAAAGATATATAACATAGGTTAAACTGTCAACATAAGCATGGTACATTTTATGCTTTAGGTGCTATAATAACAAATAATTTGCAAAAGGTTTTTTATGAAATTTGATATAAGTGTGCCTCTTTTAGGTTTTGAGAGCATAAAACAGGTAGAACTAGAGAAGATTGATGATGTTTTTATGAAAATGGTTTCATGTGAAGATAATCAA
>JAQIBW010000197.1 GCA_027858865.1 Sulfurimonas sp.
AGTATAGCTAAAATACTAAAACCATCAGTGTCTTTTTTGTAAAACATCAGCTTTTTATTCTCTAGTTTATATGGAGAATCAATGCCACTACTTTTGAGTGTGAGTATTACACCCGGAGAGTGTTGAAAGATAGGTGTTACTATTATTATAGGCTCTTTTTTTGCTTTGTATAGTAACAAAACAGAATCAGATATGCCATACTCCGCTTCACCGTTTATGACCTGTTGTATATTATTTTTTGTTCTGTCTCTTTCGCGTATTTCGACATCAAGTCCAAGCTCTTCATAAAAGCCTTTTTCCTTCGCAACATAATAACCCGCAAATTGAAACTGATGTAGCCAGTTTAGTTGTAAAACAACTTTTTCATTAGCTAATAGAGATACCGATAGAGTAAAAAATACAATAAAAAATAGTTTCATATATTTCCTAGTTTATAGTTGTAGTAATTGTACTACAAATGTGTTTATAAGCTTTTAAAATTTGCAGTTTGCCATAAATATAACAGAATATCATAAGTCTATAAAAATGAGTTATTACGAATTGGAAAATTTAATATAAGATAAAGCTATTTAGTGATAAAATAGTAATAAAAAGGGGGTCTTTTATTTTTAAGCATTATAAATTGTATATACTTATATCAGCAATATTTATACTACTAATATATACCAGTTGGCAGTATATAGATTTTTTAAAATCTAAAAGAGATTCTTTAGTAGTATCTAAGCACACAGTTCAAGCACTTTCTATGCATAAACAAGTCAGCAGTATGATATTGCAAAAGCAAAAAGCTACTGTTGCAATGGCTTTGAGCATAGCTTGTGATAGGTATTTAGTAGAAAACATAAAAAACAATCATATAAAAAAAGACTATTATAAAAGTCTGGTTGCTAAGTTTAGAGAAAATACACTATATAAAAATATATGGATACAGATTATAGATAAAGACATAAACTCACTTTACAGAAGCTGGAGTTCCAAAAGAGGTGATAATCTTAGTAAAATCAGACAAGATCTTGTAAATGTAGCACATACTAAAAAAGTAGCTTACTCTGTAAGTGTTGGTAAATTTAATCTAACCATAAAAGCTATAGTTCCCTTGTTTATGGATGAAAAGTTTGTAGGTATCATCGAAGTTATTTCACACTTTAACTCTATCTCTAAAGAGTTAAAAAAATCAAATATAGACTCTGTAGTTGTGCAGAAAAAAGATTTTAAAAAACAACTCTTATATCCATTTACAAAGATATTTATAGACAACTACTATGTAGCAAACTTCGATGCACCACAAGAAGCAAGAGATTATTTAAAAGAAAATGGGATTGAAAAATATTTTAATAATTCATATAAAATAGAAAACGGTCAAATCATAGTTTCTTATGAGCTGAAAAACAAAAATGAGGAACCTGTAGGTTACTACATAATGTTTAAAAGAATAGACACTATCTCAAATATGGACCTTGATTTTTTTATGTTTAAATGGATGGCTCTTGGAATCATAGTTATGATGAGTATTGCGATTATAGTAAGTACAATGCTGTTTTTTGCTAACAGAAGACAAAAACAATACTTTCACAATATTATAAACTCTGCTACAAATATTGTCCTTATAAACAATAGAAAAACTCTCTTAGATGTAAATATGATAATTTTTAAATATTTTGACAAATATAAAACTCTTGAAGAGTTTTTAGCAGAGAATGAGTGCATCTGTGACTTTTTTGTAGAAGAAGATGGATACATACAGGCTAACATGGGTGATACTAAATGGGTTGATTATCTTGTAGAGAATCAGTCTAAAATTCACAAAATGAAAGTAGATATTTTTGGAAAGATTTACTACTTTTCTGTAAGTGCATCTAAAGTTTTAAAAGAGAAAAATTACTATAGTATAGTACTGACAGACATTATGGAACAGGAAAACTATAAAAAAGAGCTCGAGCATCTTAGTGTAACAGATGCTCTCACTGGCATCGGAAATCGCAGGAATTTTCACCAAAAGATGGAAGAAGAGATAGAGCGTGCTAAGAGATATCAGCATTCACTCTCTTTAATTATGTTTGACATTGATTTTTTCAAACAGGTAAACGATAAGCATGGACACAGTGTCGGAGATGAAGTGCTGATAGAATACACCAAACTTATAGAATCTCTTCTGCGTGAAGGAGATGTGTTTTGTAGAGTCGGTGGTGAAGAGTTTATGATAATACTTCCACATGCTTCGATAGTTGAAGCAGAAAAAATTGCTGAAAAACTAAGAACTAAGATAGAATCTTGTCAAAAAGTTCTTCCAATAACTATGAGTTTTGGAGTTGTTGAGCATATTTTGGGTGAAGATATAGAGTTAATCTATAAAAGAGTAGATAATGCACTTTACAAAGCTAAAGAAAGAGGAAGAAATATAGTTGTTGTGGGGTAGATATGTATTACGAAAATGAAATAAAAGCGTTGAAGCGTTCAAAGAGATACAGAACAAGAGAAGTAGTTGATAACAGTGTGTTAGACTTTGCATCTAATGACTACTTGGGACTTTCTCATAATAAAGAACTTCACAACACGACCTGCCAAACACTTTCAGAACTTCCGCTTCACAGTTCTAAAGCATCTCTTTTAGTAAATGGCTATCATCAGATACATAAAGATTTTGAAGACTCTTTAAAAGAAGCAAATGGATTTCTTGATGCTGTAGTTTTAGGAAGCGGATTTAATGCGAATATTGCTCTTATTGAAGCACTTGTGAGAAGCGGTGATGAGCTTTTTATGGATGAGCTTTACCATGCATCTGGAGTTCTTGCATCTCAGATAAACGGTATAAATGTAAAGTTTTTTAAACATAACGATATGCAAGAACTATCTCAGATGCTAAACTCTTCAGATGCTAAGAGAAAGATAGTCGCGGTTGAGGGCATCTACTCTATGGATGGCGACTTAGTAGATGCTGAGGTTTTTGACATCTGTAACAATGCAGATGCTATCCTCATAGTAGATGAAGCCCATAGTAGTGGAGTTGTTGGGAACAAACTTATGGGAGTTTTTGATCTGTATAATATTGTGCCAAAACCAAACCACATAAAGATGGGAACTCTTGGTAAAGCTTATGGAAGTTTTGGTGCTTATATCTTGGCATCTGAGCATATAGTTGAGTACCTTATAAATCGTGCTAAGCCAATCATCTACGCTACGTCACTATCTCTTTATGATACTTTGCTCGCTCATAATGCTTTGAAGTTTATCCTCTCTCATACAGACTCTTTAAAAGAAGAAATAGCACTACGTCAAAGAGTTGTTTATGAAGAGCTTGGCATCAAGGTCGAAGGATTGATAGTCCCGATACTTATAGGTGATAATGCTAAGGTTATAGAGATGAAAAATATACTCTTTACAAATGGTTATGCAGTCGGTGGCATCAGACAGCCTACTGTAAAAAGTGCTATTATCAGACTCATCGCTAGACTAGCTCAGAGTGAAAATGAGTTAAGAACTCTATGTAAATCTATAAAAAGTATGACAGTTTGATATATTTAACGATAGAGGGTCATTTTTTTTGTACAATTGTAGCAATAAAAAGTTGGAGATAACTCTTGTATAAAATATCGCAAAGAAGATACCTAGGCAACAAAAACAGAATTTTAGATTTTATAGCTGAGATTATAAAAACAGAAGTCGGAGAGTTTAACTCTCTGTGCGATATTTTCTCTGGTACTGGTGTTGTCGGAGAGTACTTTAACGCTAAAGATAAGAAAATCATCTCTAACGATCTTCTCTATAACAATTATGCCTCACTAAACGCTTTTTTAAATCCAGAACCTTTTGATGAGGATAAGCTTTTAAAAATCATAGATGATTTTAATAAGCTTGAAGTCGATGAGAGTAACTACTTCTCAGATAACTTTGGGGAGAGATATTTCTCTATGAAAATAGCAAAGAAGATAGGCTACATAAGAGAAAACATTAGAGACCTGTTTGTAAATAACGCTATAAATCAAAAAGAGAAAAACATACTTCTGACATCTTTGATGTACTCAGTTGACAGAATTGCAAATACGGTCGGACATTATGACGCTTACATAAAAAAAGATATAAGAGAGCAAAAGTTAGTTATGAAGATGCTAGATGTTGCAAGTGATAAAAATGCAAATAATGAAATCTATAACAAAGATGCAAACCTTCTTGTTAGAGATATAGAGTGTGATGTTTTATATCTTGACCCTCCGTATAACTCCCGACAATACTGTGATGCTTACCATCTTCTTGAAAACCTCTCTCTTTGGCAAAAACCAGAAGTATTTGGAGTTGCAAAAAAGTTTGACAGAACAAAGATAAAAAGTGATTACTCAAAAATAAGTGCAGCAGATAGTTTTGATGATCTTATACAAAACGCAAAATGCAAATATATCCTTCTCTCATACAACAACATGGGTGAAAAAGGCAACTCCAGAAGTAATGCAAAAATCAGTGATGAAGACATCATAAAAAGTATGTCTAAACGCGGTGAAGTAAAGATATTTGAAAAAGACTACAAAGCTTTTACAACTGGTAAAAGTAAGCATAGCGATAATAAAGAGAGAGTGTTTTTTGTTGAGGTAGTAGAAGTTTGAGAAAAGCTTGGTCAATCTCAACGACGGTAAGAAATCCAGAGAGACTTCGAAACTTTTTAATCACGTTAAAAGAGATTGAAAATAAAGAGTGGAATCATGAAACGCAAATTGAGTTTCAAGCTAGGCTAGTAAAGAATAGATATTATGGATTTGGCAGTGCCCAGTTTTATAATAATTTACCATCACAACTTGTTGATAATATCCAAGATATTAATTATGTTATTACTTTGGATGAAGCCATACATATTTTAGAAGAAAGAAATTATCCACAAGGCATAGCTATAAGAGGTAGAACATCATACAAGCCTCTTGAAAAAATAGGATTAGCATCTAGAGTAGATAATAAAATAAAACTAACTTCACTTGGCAATTATCTATTGGAAGATGATTATGATTTAGGTGAAATGTTTTTTAAAAGCTTTTTAAAGTGGCAATATCCAAACCCTGTAGACAGAGATTTTAAAGATAGTGAAATTTATGATGTAAAACCATTTATATTGACTTTGCATCTAATTAATGAAGTAAATAAAATTTGGAGTTCAGAAGGTAACAAGACTATCGGTATTTCAAAAACAGAGTTTGAGATATTTGGACAGACGCTACTAAACTACAAAGATTTAGAGGAACAAGCTAAGACTTTAGTCGAGTTTAGATTATTTCTTAGAGCACTTACAACTCACAAAGAAAAAAAAGAGTTTACTCAAAAATATATAGAAATTTTTTTAGTAGATTTTACAAATATAGATAACAATAATCTAAGTGATTATGCAGATAATACAATAAGATATTTCAGACTTACAAGACTTATTTACATTCGTGGAGGTGGGTTTTACATAGACCTAGAACCGCGAAGAATGGTAGAGATAAATGCACTTTTAGAGACTTATGACGGAAGCAGTGATGAGTTTAGTAAAAAAGAATATATCGAGTATATTTCAGATATTAATTTACCTGTTTTACCTTGGCAGAGTGAGCAAGAGCAGAAAAAAATATCAGATGCAATAAAACCAGAGATAGTAGCTTTAGAAACTGAACTAAAGATGCAAGAATCTCTAGATGCTAAAAGTGTAGAAGAATTAAGAGAGTACCGTAAAAAACTGCAAAATATAAAGATAAAAAAAGAGCTTCAGCTAATACCAAAAATAGATGAGACTATAGATTCACTGATAAATATTAGAAACTTAGATTTAAAACCAAGTATTGCACTTGAGAAGTACATAACAATGGCTCTAAATATTATCAACGATGCAAAAGAGATAAGAGCAAATTCTTTAGTTGGAGACGATAACGAGTATATATTTACAGCTCCTGCAAATAAGCCGGATATCGAGTGTTATTATGAAAGTTTTAATAGCATCTGTGAAGTAACTATGTTAAATGGAAGAGACCAGTGGCATAACGAAGGGCAACCAGTTATGCGGCATTTTAGAGATTTTGAAGACACGTCATCACATGAGTCTAACTATTGTCTATTTATAGCTCCAAAACTTCACCGAGACACTATAAATACTTTCTGGTTTTCGCTAAAATACGAATACGAAGGGACTAAGCAAAAAATAGTTCCATTTACAATAAATCAGATTATAGAAATTTTGGAAGTTATTAAAACATTAAAAGTAAACGGTAGAGTATTTTCGCATCTACAGTTTCAAAAAATACTAGATGAAATCGTTGCTTTAAAAGATAAAGATAGTGTAAACAGTTCCGATGATTGGCTAAGAGCTATACCAGAGCTAATAAATAAATTTAAGAGAGAAGTTTTATGAAGTTAGACCAAATTTATAACGCCGACTGCATCAAAACTTTACAAGATACAAAAAAGATAGCAAAAGAGAGTGTTCAGCTTATTTTTGCTGATCCTCCGTATAACTTGTCTGGAAATGCTCTGAAGTCTACTGGAAGTAAAACAGGTGGCGATTTTACTATGGTAAATGAAGATTGGGACAAGATGGAAGAAAAAGAGTTCATCACTTTTACCAATGAGTGGGTGAACGCTTGTAAAGATGTTTTAAAACCAAACGGTTCTATCTTTATAGCTTGTTCTTACCACAATATGGGTGAGTCCATTATGAGTTTGAAGTTAAATGGTTTTGATATAAAAAATGTTATTACATGGAACAAATCAAATGCGATGCCAAACCTGACACGTAGAGTTCTGACACACACTACAGAGTTCGTTATCTGGGCTGTTAAGGGTAAGGGTTGGATATTTAACTATGATGTTTTAAAAGAACTAAATCCTGAGAAACGTAAAGATGGAACTGATAAGCAGATGCGAGATATCTGGACTATGCCGTTATGTCAGGGTAAAGAACGACTTCGTGACGTGGATGGCAAAAAAGCCTTGCATCCAACACAAAAGCCAGAAGAACTTTTAAAGAGAATTATACTTGGGTTTTCAAACGAAGGTGATATCGTACTAGACCCGTTTGGTGGTAGTGGTACTACACCTTTTATAGCTAAAAAATACAAGAGAAATTTTATAGCTATAGAGCGTGAAAAAAAGTACGCAGATGCTATAAGGCTGAGAGTAAGTTAAGTATTACTAGAAATTGGATAAAATAAAAAATGAAAATCTCTAAACTGCATATTACTTTTAAAGATAAAACTTTAGTAAATATAGCCTTTAACATAGCATCTTCTTTAGCTCTTGTAGGTCAAAGTGGAAGTGGAAAAAGCTTAACACTAAAAGCCCTTTTGGGAATGTTACCTAGTAGTATGGCTGTAGAGTTAGAAGTAGATGCAGGTTTTGAGTTAAAAGCTGGAAAAGATATCTCTTTTGTTCCTCAAAATCCATTTACAGCGCTATCTCCACTTACAAAAATTAGAAAACAGTTTTTTGTAGATGATAAAAGAATAGAAGAACTTTTTGCACAAGTAGATTTAGACATAGAGCTGGCAGATAGATTTGTTCCTGATTTATCAGGAGGGCAGTTGCAAAGAGTTGTTATTGCTATGGCTTTAGAGCAAGAGCCAAAACTTATTCTCCTAGATGAGCCGACAACTGCACTCGATCCTAAGACTAGAGTGCTAATCTTGGATTTGTTAAGAGACCTACAAAATAAGCATGGGTTTAAGATGCTATTTGTTACACACGATATGAACTCAGCAAAAGTGATTTGTGATGAGATATGTGTGATAAAAGATGGAAAAATAGTAGAGAGTGGAAATATGCAAAGTATTTTAAATAATCCACAAGAAGAATATACAAAAACATTAATTGATGCAAATTTTGCAAACAGGGAATTTAGACAATGACAAAAAATAAACTAAAAAATATTTTTTTTGGTATTTTATTAGTGGGATTTTTATCTCCATTTTTATTATTAGGGTATTTTTTAACTGCGTATAGTTACGACATATCAACACTAACAGATTATAAACCTGATGTTACAACTAGAATCTACGACAAAAACGGCGATAAAATAGCGAATCAATTTGATAAAAAACATAGATATAATGCATCTTTTGGCGAGATTCCTCCAAGAATCATAGAGGCACTTGTAGCCATAGAAGATACAACTTTTTTTGAACACCCCGGTATTAACATAGATGCAATCCTTCGTGCAGCTATAAAAGTCATTAGAGCAGGAAGTGCAGTTGAAGGTGCGAGCACGATTACTCAACAACTTGTAAAAAATGTACTTTTGACAAGAGAAAAAAAGTTATCTAGAAAGATAAAAGAAGCTATTTTCGCTTTAAAAATCGAACGTGCTCTTACAAAAGAACAGATACTAGAGCGCTACTTAAATGAGATTTACTATGGTCATAGCTATTATGGTATCAAGACGGCAGCCGATGGTTACTTTCACAAAAAACTTGATGACTTGACTCTAAAAGAGATGGCTATTTTAGTTGGACTTCCAAAAGCACCAAGTACTTATGCACCTACAAAAAACTATGAGATATCTATGGGTAGAGCAAACCGCGTAGTCTCTAGAATGTATACACTTGGCTGGATAGATGAAGCTACTTATAAAGAGGCTTTAAAAGAAAACCCTGAGGTTTACGACGATACTCTTACTCAAAACAAAGCACCGTTTATAGTTGAGGAAGTTGCAAGACGTGCTTACGAACTTGGCATAAAAGATTTGAAAACAGGTGGTTATGAGATATATACTACTATTGATATCAGACTTCAAGAAGTAGCAAGAGACGCTCTAAAAAGTGCTTATGATAAAGCCTTAGAGAGAATAGAAGGTTACAAAGTAAGGGAAGCAAAAATACTCGAGACAAACCATGAGTATGAAATATCTCCAGATGTTAATACAACTCTTTTAAACGGAGCAATTGTTTCTCTTGATTCAAAAACAGGAGATATTTTAGCTCTTGTTGGTAGTGTTGACCATACGATTTCTTCGTACAACCGTGCTACTCAAGGAAGAAGACTTCCCGGTTCTGCTTTTAAACCATTTATTTATCAAGTAGCAGTTGACCTAGGTTATTCAGGAGCTACTGAACTTGTAGATATCGCAAGAACTTACACTTATGAAAAAGATGGAGAAGAGTTAAAGTGGCAACCTAGAAACTATGAAAAAAATTATAAGGGTCTCATTAGTTTAAGAGAGGCTCTTATTCACTCAAGAAACCTTGCTACTATCAATCTTGTTAACGACATAGGCTTACAGCAATTACTAAGCGAGTTAGATAAATTTGGTATTAAGAACCTTCCTCGGGATCTCTCTATTTCTCTTGGAACAATTTCTCTTTCACCTTTGGAGCTTGCGAAGTACTACACATCTTTTGCAAATCATGGCTTGCAGGTAGAGCCGCATCTGATAAATTCTATAGATAAAAATGGAAATACTATTTATGAAAAAGTTGAAGAGAGTAAATTTATAACTGAGCCAACACAGGCTTTCATAATGACTACAATTTTAAGAGATGTTGTAAAAAGAGGAACAGGTAGAAGAGCAAGAGCTAGGGGCATAGAGTTAGCTGGAAAAACAGGGACTACTAATAACAACATTGATGGTTGGTTTGCCGGTTATTCCCCTACTATAGAAACAGTAGTATGGTTTGGAAACGATGATAACACTCCGATGCACAGATGGGAAACAGGTGGTAAGATTGCCGGTCCTGCATTTTCTCAGTACTACAAAAATGTGCTAAAACTATATCCACAAATTCAAAGAGAGTTTATAGCTCCTGCGGGAATTATTGAAGCTGATGTAGGTGGAAGAAAAGAGTATTTTAGTGATATTTCTAAGCCTCCTAGAACAAAAAATGATGCCAAACCAGAAGAGGAGTTATTGTTTTGATAAAAAATATTCAAGAGAGAGACAATCCCCTTGCTCTAAATGGCAAGAGGATAATTTAGTACGCACTTTAGAAGTAATAACCAACTCTTAAAGATGCGTAGTTATCACTAGCTGTATCGCTAAGTCCATAGGCATAGTTTAGAGTTGTAAACCAGTGAGCATCTATGTTGTAAAAGGCATTTATGGAAACTGTGTTTATAGTCTCTACATCTTTGTAGATGCTGTCACTGCTATTGTAAGCTCCACTTATATAGGTCTTTGAAGTAGGGTAAAAACCTAAACCTACATTGTAAGAATTAGTATTTTGATACGCCACACTCTGTGTAATTATGTCATCATCATTTACAACTGTATAGCTGTACCCTCCAAACACATTCGCATTTTTAAGCATATAGCTAAGACTCGCAGATGCAGTAAAATCAGTGTTATTATTATTTAAGTCTGATTTATATGTCGGGATGATAGCACCTGCACCAAGGCGTAGAGTTAGATTATTTGCAGGACTCAGCTTGTAGTAAGCACCTAGAAATGAATCATTTGTTCCACTGTTGTTGTATGTAGCACTTTGAGAGTTATAGTATGAGGTACTTGCTTGAAGTGAAAAGTTTTTATAGTAGTAGTCTATCTGTAAGCTTTGAGAAATATTATCTGTATTTTCAAGTGTCTCATAACTAGTTTGCGAGTAATTTATCCCAAATATTATGTCAAAGTGATGCGGAGATACTAAACTTTTGGTAGTACAGCCACTACCATTTACCAAGTCGCTAAATGGCGTGTTAGGGCATTTGTCAGTTTTATCGTCCACTCCATCCATATCATAGTCGCTATATGAAAAAAGTGATATAGATACAGCTAGAAGGACAAGTAATATTTTTGTCATTATATATCCTTTTGTATCGCTGCTTTAGCAGCGATATTTATCATTATTTATTACCCATAAATCTGTTTTGACCTTGTCCACCTGCACCAGCACCTATTTTGTTCTGTTGCATAGCTTGAGAGCCTGCTTGGTTTTGTTGCATCTGTTGTCCTCTTTGCATCTCTTGGGTCTGCTCCATCTGATTCACACGACTTTTTTCTCTAGTTCTCTCTCTAGTTTGAGTTTGAGTCTGAAGTTTATCATCACTTTTACTCATGTTAGCACGAAGTTCAGATATAGCATTTGCTCTCTCCTCAGCTGTTAGAGTAGATAGAGTTTCTTTAAACTCATTTACAAGTGTTACTCTCTCCTCTTGAGTTGACGCAGCCCCTATCGCAGCTATCTGCTCATCTATAGTTACTGCCATACCTAATGTTAAAGTTCCTAGCAACATCAAAGTCGCTGTAAGTTTTAAAGTTCTCATTTTGAATCCTTTTCTTTTGTTTTTGTAAACAAACATTTCACTTTCAGTGAAAGCGATTCTCTTGTTTTGATACTGTTATTGTCGCATAAGAGTGTTAGTCATATGTAAGTCAATTGTTAGCGAAGTGTTAGTTTGGATAGTTCTAGAGAAAATGTTGTACCATTTTCTAGCTCACTTTTTACATTTATGTTGATGCTAAGTTCATCACACAGTTTTTTAACTATGTGAAGCCCTATCCCTATTCCTCTATCTTGCTCTTTGTAAAACCTGTCAAAGATTTTTTTTGGATTTTTTATGCCTTTTCCTGAGTCTATAACATTTAGAGTTTTATTGCTTTGTTCATAAACAACTTTTACAAAGCCGTTTTTTTTGTTGTACTTAGCTGCATTTGTAAGAATGTTGCTTACTATACGAGCGAAGGCTTCCTTATTTGTTAAAAGCTTTATATCTTTGGCATCTATACTAAAGTTGATATCGGTGTAATTTTTCTCTAGTAAATAGACTTGCTCTTTGAGTATAGTTTTTAAGTTAAACTCTTCTTTATGCATATCATGGTTTTGTAGATACGAGCGCAGATGCTTCTGAAGTGAAAGCACGTTTGCTACACTCTGCTCGATTCTATCTACTTTTTCATTTTCACCTATCTCTCTTTTTAACATAGAACTGTTTAGACGTAGAGTAGAAAGTGGTGTATTAAAATCATGAAGAATGTCTTTTATAAACTCTTGAGTAAGAAGCAAAGCGTTTCTAAGAGGGTAGAGCGCGTATATGGAAAACAATATAGAAAGAACAAATACTATGGCTAAAACAGCAGAAAATTTCCAGATATTATCACTTTTTAGTTGATTGATTTCTTCATTATATTTATCATTATCTAAACGAAGAAGCATAATGTTTTTAGTAGAACCGGGTATTGGATAGTAACTGCTCAGTCCATTATCATCTTTATACAACGAGTATAGTTTCTCACTTTTGTGTTCTATAAAGTCTATGTGAAACTGTACACACTTTAGATCAAAACTACATACTCGCATCTCAGACAAAAGCTTCTCATCAAGTGTCTGCACCTCTTTTGTGAAGTTGATGTAAAATAGAGTGGCTATTAGAAGACTAAGTGATGTAAAAAACAGTAAAAAGCTTTTTAAAAATGATTCTCTTTCAACTCTATTCAAGAATATATCCTATGCCTCTAAGATTTTTTATATCAAGTCCCGTTGTTTGTTTTAGTTTTGTTATGGCTACTCTTAATCCTGTTGGAGATTGCTTTTCCAAACACTCCATGAGTATATCTTTGTCTAAGACTTGACCGATATTTTGTATAAAAATATCAAAGAGTTTTTCCTGTGTCTCACCAAGGGAGATAGCATGACCGTCTTTTTTTAGCAGTTTATTTTTAGGGTTGTATTCTAAAGAGTTGTAAGTAATGTTTGAACTCTTAGATGCCAGCTTAGCATTTACTCTTATGAGAAGCTCCTCTGGAAAAAAAGGCTTTTTGATGTAGTCCTCTGCCCCAATCTCAAAAGCTTTTGAGATAGATTCTAAGTCTACTAAAGCACTTATAAAAATTGTTTGTGTTTTATCCTCAGCATCTCTGAGACTCTCTAGAAGTTCGAGACCATTTATATCGGGCACATTTATGTCAAATATATAGAGGTCAAAACTACTTTCGTATGTCTCATCTATAGCTGAGTTTCCAGAAGTTGCTAAAGTGACATCGTAACCCTCAGATGCTAGAAGCTCTTGTAGAGTTTGTGCTAGTAGTATGTCATCCTCTAAGAGTAGTATTTTTTTGCTCATACCTTATTATAAGATATGAGTATTAGCGGAGTGTTAACGAGCGGTTATTAGTCTTTTTTATCTTCAGGTTTTTTAAGAGATTTTATGTTGATTTTTCTTCCAACTTTTTTTGGAGGATAACCTTCTTCTCTTTGTGATCCATCGTGACGATGGTTTCTGTCTCCACTTTTTCCAGAGAAGATGGCTTTTCCATTTTCATCTTTACCTAAGTACTTATTTGGCTCTTTATCTTTTTTTGCCCATTTGTTGTCTTTGTCAGATTTGTTAAAGTCTTTTTTGAAATCTTTCTTATCATCTATTTTGAAATCTTTTTTAAAGTCTTTTTTATCATCTCTTTTGAAATCTTTTTTAAAGTCTTTTTTGTCGTCAGAGTTGTATTCTCTTTTTGGCTTTGGCTCACCAGTTTTTTCGTCGTAACGCTTTTTAGCTTCTTCTTTGATTTGAGCAGGAGTCATTTTCTTAGGAGCTCTTGGATCTTTATATGGAGTCTCTTTTACTTCATATTCAAAACCTTCCGTGATGTCTTGTTTAATAACACGACCTAAAAGAGTCTCTATCGGGTAAAGCAGTTTTTGCTCAGTCTCATTTAAAAGAAGAAGTGCTCTACTTGTTGTATGAGCTAATCTAGCTATATATATAACAGCTTTACCAGGAACGTCTAAACTTATTAGCAAGTCACAAGTAAGATTCTCATCTTTGATAAGTGTTTTATCATCTACAACTTGAACATTTTCTGGTGATTGAGAGTTGTTATTTTGTAAAAATTCTTCAACTATTTTAGAATCTGTAGATGTTACTACAATGATTTTATAGTCTCTGTTATCAGATATTAGTTTATTTACTAGAGATAATTTCTTATCATTAGGACATGGAAGAACGCGGTGGTTGTTAGGTTTGATAGTTATTGAAGTTGATGACATAAGAGGTCCTAAGTAAGCAATTTTAATTATAGTCGTGATTATATCTCATATTAGCATAAATTATGCTATTATAAAAAAATATTAAGATTAGGAAATTTATGTCATTTAACAACTTAGGGTTATCAGCTCCACTACTAAAAGCTATTAAAGAGCAAGGTTATAGTGAGCCAACCCCAATTCAAAAACAGGCTATCCCTGTAATACTGGATAGAAAAGATATACTTGCCGGTGCTCAAACCGGAACAGGTAAAACAGCCGGATTTACTCTGCCTATGTTAGAGCTTTTAAGCCGTTCTAAACATACAAAACAAAAAGCACATCATGTTAGAGCACTTATACTAACTCCTACAAGAGAGTTGGCGGCACAAGTTGCCCAGAGTGTAGAAGTTTACGGAAAACATCTTCCATTTAAATCATGTGTAATTTTTGGTGGTGTAAAAATAAACCCTCAAATTTCACAACTTCGTAGAGGTATGGATATAGTTATCGCAACTCCAGGACGACTTTTAGACCATATGAATCAAAAAACAATAGACCTCTCGAAAGTTGAGTTTCTTATTTTAGATGAAGCAGACAGAATGTTAGATATGGGTTTCATAAACGACATAAGAAAGGTTTTAGAAGTTCTTCCTAAGCAGAAGCAAACTCTACTTTTTTCAGCTACTTACTCAGAAGAGATAAAAAAATTATCAGACAGACTTCTAAATTCTCCGACACTCATAGAAGTGGCTCGAAGAAACACTGCTTCTGAAACGGTACAACAAGCTATTTATCCTGTAGATAAAGTTCGTAAACGAGAACTTCTTACTCATCTTATAAAAGAGGGTGACTGGAAACAGGTTCTAGTATTTAGCAGAACTAAACACGGTGCAAATCGTTTAGCAGGACAGTTGGAATCAGATGGTATATCAGCAGTTGCAATTCATGGAAATAAAAGCCAAAATGCAAGAACAAAAGCTCTAGCTGACTTTAAAAAAGGTGAAGTGAAAGTTCTTGTTGCAACAGATATCGCTGCTCGTGGAATCGACATAGATCAACTTCCTCACGTGGTAAACTACGAACTTCCAAATGTCAGTGAAGACTATGTTCACCGTATCGGAAGAACAGGTCGTGCGGGAAATCAAGGTGAAGCAATTTCTCTTGTTTGTATAGATGAAAACGAATACTTAGCAAACATTGAGAAGCTTATCAAAAAAGATATCCCAAAAGTATGGTTAAAAGCTTTTAAACCTGATCCATCTATAAAAGCAGAAGCTATTAACCAAGGTGGTGGAGGAAGAGGTAAGGGCGGAAACTCAAGAAACAGACCTAGTAACAGATCTGCACAAGGTGCAAACTCATCTAGAGCTTCTTCAGGTAGAAGAAGATAAGTCTGGTAGAGAATAGTTAGTAGATTTAGATACAGCCTCTTGGTATATCATACCTTGATGAGGTTGGTCTAACTCTAATTCTCTAAATAAAAAATAAAATATATCATCCGCCTTTTTGGCATCTACTAACACAGTTAAAATTTCTTGGGCTTTCATCATATACTCTGACTTACTACTTGTTCCTCTGGCATGTGTGGTGTTTGCAGTAATGATACCTTTTTCCTCTTTTAGCCTCGTTATCATCTCTATAGCCACTTGCTTTGTCAAGATACACGTTATTAGTTTATGTCTACTCATGAGACTCTCGACTCTAACTTTTCTAAGACTTCTTGAGGGATATATGTTCCTGCTTTTTCAAGCCTTGTTACATACATAAAACCCATACCAGGAGTATCTAACTCCGCTTCTAAGTAAATTGCATCGAAGATGCGGTCGACCTGTTCAGTTGAGACGATTATCTGCAGTACTTCTTTTTCCGCTTCAACTGCTACGCCAAGTACTCCTAACTTTTCACGAACACCACTTCCCTGAGCGTAGTGAATAGTTGCCCCTTGCGCGCCTGCTTCGATGGCTACTTTTGTTATCTTATCTGCGAGACCTTTTTGTAAGATACATGTTATTAGTTCTACATCCGTTAATATAGTTATATTTCTGTTCATACATTTTCCTTAATGATTAATCGCTTTTTTGCGTTTTTGTCCTACCCATAGACCTGTGATAAGTACTGAGATGATAGGCCCTATAGATGCCATTGATAGTATCCCAAATCCCTCAATAGAACCGACTGCATCTCCAAACCCAAGACCCATAGCTAAAACTAGTGGAACAGTAATAGGTCCGGTTGTCACACCTGCACTATCCCAAGCGATATTTACATAGGCTTCATCAGACAGGTAAGTAAGAAGTACGGCTACACAGTAGAGAGGGATGATTATATATCCAAGTGCAAGATTAAAGATGATTTTAACGATGCCAATAGCAATACCAGTTCCCACTCCAAGAGATACCGCGTACATCAAAGTGCGTTTTTTAAATACACCCTGAGTAAGATTTTCCACCGTCATGCCAAGAGCATTAAGAGCTGGTTCAGCCAAGGTTGCTCCAAAGCCAAGTATCCAAGCAAATAAAATCGCTACACTAAGACCGATAGCATAAGGGTAGAGTGCATCTATGACGCTTCCATCAGAGGTTGTGATAGTGTTAAATGCTGCGGGTATCAGACTTCCTGATTGAGAGCCTAATTTTGCAAGACCATAAGTAAGTCCTACGTTAAAGATTATCATACCAAGAACTGCTAGAATAATTCCGTAAAAAATAGTACCCGCGTTTGGAACTTTAACTTTTAAAATGATTTTTAAAACAAAGAGTAAAAACAAAACTAGAGGAATAATGGCTCTGATGCCAAGAACTATTTCTTCACCCGGAGTTGTCTCATACCATGACAGACTCTTTACCACTCCACCGCTTGATTGAGCCAGAGCAATAATCTCAGCAGGTGTGATAACAAATGATAGATAGATGCCAAGACTCATAACTCCGATGATAGGAAAGATAGATGCAAGAGTTACGATGCCAAAACCTGAGAGACTGCTATCACCATTTGAAGATGCCGCTGCTATACCGATACCAAGAGCTAGAACTAAAGGAACTGTTACCGGTCCTGTTGTCACCGCTCCGCTATCCCAAGCGAGTCCCAGTATAGATACTAAGTCAGAGTTAAACATGACGTAGATAGTTAGCAAGATAGTAGGAATAAGTGAGATATAGATATATGGCTTGAGACTCCAACCGTAGATAAAACGCAGAGTTCCAAGAACTGTGGCAAAACCAACACCGATGCCAACAATGAGGACTAGAGTGGAAGAGTGATCATTTAGCATGGCATATAGGTATGGAGCTTTTTGAACTTCTACAAGTGAGCCAGCAGCTTTTAAAGCACCGATGGCAGGTTCAGCAAATGTAACCCCAATACCAAGTAAAAATGCGATTCCAAGAACTACACTTAGTGAGACTTTTTTAGGAAGAGTATTTCCTATAATCTCACCAAATGGCATTAGTCCTTGCTTGATACCTTCCATAAAAAACATCAGACCAAGTATAACTGCAAAAAGACCTGCTGAGATAGTAGACGCATCTGTGACTGATTGTCTAAGCATAAAGATTTGAAAGAGTACCAAGTAGATGGCTAGAGGGAGTAGTCCATATACTTGTTCCATAAAACGTACACTGACATATGGTTTTACCAGACGGTATATATCAAGTGAGCGAAGTTGTATTTTCTCTTCTCTTGGTTTGTCTGATTGGGTAGTTATATCGTTGTAACTAATTTGAGTATAGTTAGCCTGAACATCACGTGTATAGTCACCGAAACGAATCTGTTTTGGCGGGAGGTTTTCCATTTTTTCTCCTTGTCTTATATGATTTAATTATACTCTATGGGAGCTAAAAAATAATTGTATTTATCTTAATAGTCGATATATGTATTGTATATAGACATGGAGGTTTAATATGAAAATAGAGCAATCAGAAGTTTCCTTTTTAACTTCTCATCACAAAAGCCATGAACTTTATGAAAGTGAGAGTTTAGAGGTGTGGAATAGAGATGAAGACGCTCCTGAGAGATTGAGTCGTGGTGACAGAGTGGAACTTACAGATGATTTTAAAAAATTTCACAAAGGTGTGGGTAAGATAAAAAAACTCGAAGATGAGATAATGGACGAGACTCTTAATCCTAAACTAATGGCAATAGTAAGAGCTCTTGAAGCACTCACAGGAAAAAAAATGAATATATCTTTTATGCATAATCTAAAAGTCACAAAATCTATTGAAGCAGATGCAAATAAAACTGAGAATGAAGAACCGAAGCGTTTGGGATGGGGAGTAGATTATCACTATGAACGAACCGAGATAAATAAAGAATCATTGGACTTTTCAGCATCTGGGAATGTAAAAACTTCTGATGGAAAATCCATAGATTTTTCACTTGCGTTTAGTATGAAACAAGAATTACAATCATATGAGTCCATTAGTTTTAAAGCAGGAGATGCCTTGATAGATCCATTGGTACTTAACTTTGGCGAAAATGTTGTGAGTATTGGCGAAGTTAAACATAACTTTGATTTGGACTTGGACGGCAGGAGTGATGAGTTTTCTTTTGTGGGAAACGGAAGCGGTTTTTTAGCACTCGATAAAAACAAAGACGGAATAATAAATGATGGAAGTGAACTTTTTGGACCTACAAAAGGAAATGGTTTTAATGAACTATCCGCCTACGATAGTGATGGCAACAACTGGATAGATGAAAATGATGAGATTTTTAATCAACTAGTCATCTGGACAAAAGATGCCAACGGAGCAGAACATCTTTTTTCTTTAAAAGATAAAGATGTAGGAGCACTATACCTTGGCAGGGAAGAAACAGCCTTTAAGTTTAGAGATAGTGACGGAAGTACGAAAGCTCTTATGAGAGAGAGTTCTGTTTATCTAAAAGAGAGCGGAGGAGTAGGAACACTCCAAGAGTTAGATTTAGTGGTATAATAGAAAAAAAATTTAGGTTTTTATATGAATTTTAAGAAGTATCTATTCCCGCTTTTTTTACTTTTGCTTGGCTTCATTTTATTTTCTAGTGAAGATGCACAGCTTATTATCGCGGGAATTACTATATTTTTAATCGGTATGGTTTTTATGGAAGATGGCTTTAAACTTTTTAGTGGTGGAGCTATGGAGATGATTCTTAAAAAAGCCACATCAAGTGTACCTAAAGCAATTGGTGCAGGTTTTATAGCTACCGCAATCGTTCAAAGTTCTTCTCTTCTCACTATCATAGTTATTTCATTTTTAAGTGCCGAACTTATCTCACTTAGTGGTGCTATAGGCATTATATTTGGCTCAAATATAGGAAGCACAACTACAGCTTGGATAGTCTCATCATTTGGTGTGAAGATGAAAATCGCTCAGTTTGCTCTGCCTATGATTATTTTTGGCGTTGTTTTTCGATTTAAAAATTCCAAATCGTATCATGGAATCGGAACTATTTTAATCGGTCTAGGATTTGTATTTTTAGGCATCGCTTATATGAAAGATGGCTTTGATGTTATGAGCAATGGCATTAACTTAGCCTCTTATGCAATGGATGGTTATTTAGGTGTATTGGTCTATGTCCTCATAGGTGCAATGGTAACTGTCATCATTCAATCTAGTGCTGCTACAATGGCTCTAGTTATTACTGCTTTAGCAATAGGACAGATTGAGTACTTTAATGCTCTACAGCTTGCCATCGGTGCAAACATTGGTACTACTGTTACCGCTATTCTAGGTTCTTTAAACTCAAATGCAAACGGGAAAAGACTAGCTGTGGCACATCTAATATTTAACGTAGTTACTGCTTTAGTGGCTATTGTATTTTTGTATCAACTGGCAAGTTTAGTTACATATTTATCTGGAATAGTTGGCATAGATGCAAAAGACTATGCTATGCAGTTAGCACTTTTTCATACTCTCTTTAATGTTTTAGGCATACTTGTTGTAGCTCCATTTACCTCCTATCTTGTAAAATTTCTAGAGTCTCTTTTTGTGCAAGAGGACAATGTAGATAAGCCAAGATATCTTGATAATGTAGTCATAAATGTTCCTGAAGCTGCCTTAGAAGCTATAAGAAAAGAGGTAGAGCATCTATATGATAATGCTGTAGAAGTAATCTCTCACGCACTCTCACTACATAGGCATCAATATTTTGGTTGTAAAGATTTATCAGATGTTATTAAACACTCGGACGAAAAAATGAATACGGATATAAATACATTTTACGACACAAATATAAAAGAGATTTACGGTCAGATTCTCTACTATGCAACAATGGCTCAAGAAAATATGAGTGAAGAGCAAAAGAGTAAAGTCTACGAATTAAAACTCTCTTGCAGAGACATAGTTGAATCTATAAAATATGTTCGAGAGATACAAAAAAATATCAAAATATATTTAAACTCTAACAATGTAATAATGAATGATGAATACAATAACATACGCACAGAGATAGCTGAGACAATTGACACAATAAATAATATCAGAAACATGAAAGACGACTTGGACATACTCTCTAGCATCGAGATTTTAAGAAAAGAAATCGATAAGTTAGATGTAACAGAAAACTCAAATATAGATAATCTCATCAGAACAAATCAGATAAAAACAAGAATGGCAACATCTCTTATAAATGATAGCTCATTTGCACATGATATATCTAAAAATTTAATAAATACAGCGTCAACTTTGTGGATAAAAGATAGTGATATAAAAGACTTAAGGGAGAGTTCATGAATATAGAAAAGTTGTTTAAAAAGGCGGAGAAGTTTTTTGTGCTTGATGAGAGTGAACAAGAGAAAAAAGAACATAAAAAAGAGAAATTAAAAGATTCTCTTGAAAAAAAGATAGCTTCTGTTAAAAAGAAGATTCAAAAAGTAAAAGATAGTGATGGAAAAAAAGTATTAAAACAACAGCTTGATGTTCTAAAAGAATTCCGTAAAAAACTAGAATAGTAGTGGCCACAAAGAGGAATCAAAATGACCACTGAAAATCTTTATATCTGTTTACCGATACCTTTTGTTAGGTTTAGCATAAATGCCAATCCTTTCCTAGTATCTTCATCTTTAAGCAGTTTTAACATACCAAAAAGGCTGGGTACTTCATTTTTGGCACTTTCGCGTTTTGCATATCTAACTGCATTTTCTGTTACAAAGCCGGCAGTTGCCATATTATCTATAGAGTGAACCATTTTCTCAACTATCGGAGTTGTTGTCATCTCTATCTGGTCAGATACTACAGCAAGTAAATCAATAAGGTTATCGATTCTACCTGTTTGTACTAACATTGTCATTTTATCTTCAATCTGTTGCATCTCAGCACTTTTTTCTGTTTGTTTTACTTCGCTCATGGTAGCCTCCTATAACATACCGCGTGCGGCAGCCCAATATAAACTTTTGTTAAAACCTAAGCGTACAAAACTACCTAGTTTACTACAAGGTGTTGGTTTTACATCTTCATCATAGTCATACCAAAGTGGCATACCACATGAAAGACCCATCTGTGCAATGGCAATTACTTTTCCATCATAAGACTCTGTTGGATAGCCATAACGAAGCTCTCCTGCAATGTTGTCTACAAGAACATCTACTTGATTATGAACAGTTCCACCTGCTTTAGAAACAGATAAATCAACAGTATCACCTAGAGTATAAACATTATCTAAGCCTTTAACTTTAAGAGTTTTTTTGTCGGTTGGTAACCAACCCTCATCATCAAGAGCGACAGATAAACCTGACTTACGAATCACTTCAGCTGCGATAAACGGCGGTGTTGACATAAGGATATCAAACTCCATTTTTTCGCCTTCCTCAGAATAAGCAGTTTTTGTTTTAGGGTCAACTTTTGCAAGTGTAAAACTTGTTTTATGTTTTACATTTATACTGTCAAAAATCATTGGAAGAACATCAGAAGTAGGACCTTGCATAAAAAGACCATTTTCTACTGCTTGAGATTTTGTAGGGTAAGTGTAAACAATCTCTATGTCGTCTCTAATCCCTTTCTCAGTTAGGTAGTCATGTAGCATCATAGTTGTTTCAACTGGAGCGATTCCACACTGGTGAGGAATGTTTGGAGTTTTAGGAAAGTTTACAGTAACTAGAACTCTACCTTTTTTCAGTTTTTCAAACTTTTGAGCTAACTTCTTGGCACCTTCATAACTATAGAACCAATCACCACCTTCTTGTAGCCCCGGAATTCTGTCAGCGGCAACTTCACATCCAGTAGCAAGAACTAGATAGTCATAGTTGTATTTTTTACCGCTTTTACCTTTTACATAGTTAGACTTTGCATTAATCTCAACAGCTTTATCAACTATGAAATCTATTTCTAACATTAGTAGAGAACGTTGATCACGAATGAACTCATGTCCTGCAGCCTTATGAAATGCAACATACATTGCTCCAGGACGATATACGTGAAGTTTTGAGTCAGAAATCATTGTTATTTCTACTTCTCCACGATCAATCTCTGGCATAAGTTTATTTGCAAGATTATTAGCAGTCATGGTTCCTGCTGTACCACCACCAACTATAAGAATTTGCTTTTTCATATATCACTCCTTTTATTTGCACTTAACAATGGTAACGATTAATCAAAAGGTATTTATAAGAAGAGTATAAGGTTTTAATAAGGATTTCAAGAAATATTTAGACGGTAGCCAAGTCCTTTGAGGTTTTCTATAAGAGTTGTGTAAATCTTTTTGCGAAGACCTACAACCACCATGCGTATAGCATCTGCTGTAACACTCTCTTCGTAAATATTTTGTTCTATCATTTCAAGACCTACTATACCATTACGATTTTTTAGCAGTAGTTCTAAAAGTAATAATTCTTTCTTTGTGAGTTTTATAGGATCTGAGTTTTTGTAAACCATCTTGTTTGTGGCATCATAGTAAAACCCTTCTCCAAGATTAGAGATAGGGTTTAAAGATAGACCTTCGGGCATATGTGAAGATATTGCAACAAGAAGTTCATCTATGTCTATGGGTTTTTTAAGATAGAAGTGAACACCAGACTCAACTGCACGATTTAAGTAGGGGTTAGAGTTAAAGGCTGTCATAACAACTCTTAGGGTGTGTGGTGAGATAACAGATATCTTTTGCAAAAAACTAAGTCCGTCAACTTCTGGCATCTGAATATCGGCTATGACTATATCGCAGGGTGTTGAGGTAAAAATCTCTAAAGCTTCCATAGCATTAGAAGCTCCATATACCTCTTTAAAATAGATTTTAAGTACTCTTACGAGCCATTTAAGTGTACTTGGGTCATCTTCTGCAATCAAGACACTATGTGATGATAAACGCTTATGCAAAGCTTCCATACTATTGTAATTCCTGAGATTTTAACTCTATGCAAAACTTTGTACCATCTTTATGATTTTGTACAGTAAGAAAACCCTGCATATGATGCTCAATGATTACTTTTGACATGTAAAGACCTATACCGCTTCCATCTTCACGTGTGCTAAAGTATGGGTCAAATATTTTTTCAAAGTTAGATTCATCTATTCCACCACCGTTATCAGAGATACAAATGTTTAGTCTGCCATCACGTAAAGTTAGTTCTATGTGGATAAGCCCTTTTTCTTTATTATTTTTAATGATTGCTGTCATAGCATTATGAACTATGTTCATAATTACCTGTTTAAATTCATTTGGAAATCCGACAACATTTCTAACAACTCCATGTTCAAGTATGATTTTTATTTTTATGGCGTTAGATTTTAACTGTCCATCTATCAAACGAATAGCATCTTCGATGCTGTTTAAAACATCAAAGGATTCTTTTTTCTTTGAGATGCGAAAAAAACTACTAAAGTCATCGATAGTCTGAGACATATAAGTGATTTTTTCCATGATTTCATCTTCAATTTCTTCTAGCATCTCTTTGTTTAGCCTATCGTTATCAGACATATGTCTTAAGCCTTGAACGATTAGACCCAATCCATTAAGAGGTTGTCTCCACTGGTGTGCTATTGAGTCAATCATCTCACCCATTGCAGCAAGTCTTGACTGATGACACATTATCTCATACTGCTCAGTTCGCTTGGCTACTTCTATCTCAACTTGTCTTTTTAACTCATCTTGATATTTTATATCTTGAGTAATATCTGAGGTTATCATAACTATTTCATCACGACTTTTGAGATAACTAAGCGACATACTTGCATTTAGATGTTCACCTGATTTTCTAACACATACTTTACGAAAGTTCTCAATACTTCCGTATTTTATTGCTTTTGCAACGGCGGTCTCTGAAGCAGTTGCATACTCTGGAGCTGATAAAGAGATGCAAGACTCAGTATATAGTTCTTCCATCGTGTAGCCCATCATATCTTGGAAAAATTTATTTGCGTACAAAAACATTCCATTATGATCAAGAATAGAGATGCCATTTGCTGCCATGTCAAAAACAGCTTGCAACTCTTCTTTTTTTGACATTAAATCATTAACACTCTGTTTTAACTGAGACTCAACACTATTCATTTTTGACCACCTAAATAAAATACTAAGGGCTATTATATTGAAATTTTTAGATAGTTACTTTAAAAAGAGCACCTGCGTTTATATTTTTTACACTAATACTACCATGGTGTTTTTGGACAATTTGAGAACTCATATAAAGACCTATTCCAGTTCCATTTGAATCTTGTTTTGTAGTGATATGTGGATTAAAAATGCTAGAAAGTACATGATCATCTATACCTTCTGCATTATCTTCAAACTCGATAATACTTTTATCTTCATCTAGGTAAGTTCTTATTATTATATGTCTGTTTGAAATCTTTTTTTCGTTAAATGCATCTATGGAATTACTTAGAAGATTTAAAAACAGATGTTTAAACTCATTTATGAAACCATATATAGTTATTTTCTCTTTTATATCTATGTTGAGACTAACAGTGTTTTTCATAAGCTCATCTCTCATAAGAACTTCTACACTTTTAATGCAGTCTTCCATCAAGAACTCTTCACTCTCTTTTGAAGGTCTGAAAAAAGTTCTAAACTCATTTAGAGTACTTACCATATGATTTATCTGAGTATGAGTTGCTTCCGTCATTTCATCTATATATGCTTCGTCAACTAGGCTAGCTTTAAAATCATCTTTGAGCATGTCATTCATCATGCTCAAAGAGTTTAGAGGCTGCTTCCATTGATGTGCTACTGCATCCATCATTTCACCCATAGCGGCCATCTTAGACTGCTGGCGAAGCATCTTGTCTTTTTGAGTACTTGTTTCGTTGACGATTATAGTTCTTTTATCAACT
Source organism: Sulfurimonas sp. (assembly GCA_027858865.1). Taxonomy (GTDB): domain Bacteria; phylum Campylobacterota; class Campylobacteria; order Campylobacterales; family Sulfurimonadaceae; genus Sulfurimonas. Next base: position 25,133 of record JAQIBW010000197.1, read on the forward strand.
TGTTTTAAAAATGTGGAGTGATTTTTTTGGAGTTTGTCGTTTTTCTTTTTTTGTTCGTTGTAGAGGTCTATGAGTTTGTGTGTTTGCTCTCTAAGCTTGTGATTAGAGAGCTTAGAGAGAACTGTTATTTCGTTAATGAGTTTCTGATTTTCATCTTCATTCATATCTTCGACTTAATTAAAAGCCCTGTTTAAAGCACAAAACATTGCTTTTACAGATGCTGTGGCTATATCGTTATCAGTTGCTACACCATAACAAGAAAGCGTATCATCTGTCTGTATCTCTATGTAAGCAACAGCCATTGCTGAGCTTTTATCACCAAAGGAGTGTTCAGAGTATGAGTTGATACTGAACTCATTCTCATAATCTTTCATCAAGGCATCTTTAGAAGCATCTATAGGGCCGTTGCCTTCTCCTTTAGCTACTATTTTTTTGCCTTTATAGTTGTACTTTAAAGTGCAAGTGGAGATTTTCTTTACAGATTTAACTGTGTAATCAACAAAAGATATGTGTTCTGGAGCATTAAAGTAAGTGTCGTTAAAAATTTCTAAAATTTCTTGAGGACTTAACTCTCGTCCTTTTTCATCTGTAACAGCTTGAACTATCTTACCAATCTCGGGATGCATAGCTTTTGGAAGCTGGTAACCAAAGTTTTTCTCTAAGATAAATGCTACACCACCTTTTCCTGACTGAGAGTTTATACGAATAATACTCTCATATGTTCTTCCTACGTCCTGCGGATCTATTGGCAAGTATGGAACTTCCCAAAAGCTATCTGCACTTTTTTTTCGGTATGCTAGACCTTTGTTTATAGCATCTTGGTGTGAACCTGAAAATGCAGTATAAACTAACTCACCAACATAAGGGTGACGAGCATGTGTAACCATCTCTGTACATCTCTCAACAACATCTAAAACTTCATTTATATCTGAGAAGTCAAGTTGTGGGTTTACACCCTGTGTTAACATGTTAAGAGCAAGAGTGATGATGTCAACATTACCTGTTCTCTCCCCATTACTTAAAAGTGTTCCCTCAACTCTATCAGCTCCTGCTAAAAGAGCCAACTCAGTCGCTGCTATAGAAGTTCCTCTATCGTTATGCGTGTGAGTTGAGATGATTACATTTTCACGGTTGTCTAAGTGGTTAGCCATCCATTCTATCTGATCGGCATATACATTTGGCGTTGCCATCTCTACAGTTGCTGGAAGGTTTATGATAACCTTTCTTGTCGGTGAGATTCCCCATCTAGCAGTTACTGCATTTGAAATCGCGCACGCAAACTCTAACTCAGTTCCGGTAAAACTCTCAGGAGAGTACTCCAAGAACACTTCTCCCTCAAAATCTTTTTCATACTTTTTAACTAAGTCAACACCATTTAGAGCTAAGTTAACAATCTCTTCTTTACTTTTTCCAAATACTATTTTTCTTTGGGCAGTAGAAGTAGAATTATATAGATGTACAGTAGCTTTTTTAACACCTTCTAGCGCTTCAAAACTTCTTTTTATTAAATGTTCTCTAGCCTGAACTAAAACCTGTACTGTTACGTCATCAGGAATTAGCTTATCATCAACTAAACGGCGTAAAAAGTCAAATTCTACTTTTGATGCAGATGGAAAACCAACTTCAATTTCTTTGAAACCAAGTTTTAGTAAGAGTGTAAAAAGTTCAAGTTTTTTATTCATGTCCATAGGGTTGATTAGTGCTTGATTACCATCACGTAAGTCTACACTACACCATTTAGGAGCTTTTGTTATAGTTTTTGTCGGCCACTGTCTATTTGGCAAATCTATTTGCGGGTAAGGGCGATATTTGCCCATTTTCACTTGATTCATTATGAATCCTTAACTTGAAAATTTGATAGCACTCTTACATAACTATCATTAGTGGAATTATATCAAATTTTGTATTAGAGAATAAGAAGGTATTGCTAAGTAGTGGTTTGTCGTAAAGTTATTGTAAAGAAAGCACCTTTGTCAGTATTGAAAACATTAATAGTTCCGTGATTTTTCTTAACTAATTGCTCACTCATATATAGCCCGATTCCAGTACCTTTTCCCTCTGGCTTTGTAGTGACGTTTGGTTTGAAGATATCTTTGATAACTTCATTTTGTATACCACCTGCATTATCTTCAACTTCTATGTAGATATTATTGTTTTCTTCGTAGCATCTGATGTCAATATTTCTATGATTTTTATTTTTATCATTAAATGCATCCATAGAGTTGTTTATAAGATTTATAAAGAGATGTTTAAACTCGTTTTTATTTCCAAATATTTTGATTTGTTCATCTATCTCAATATCTAATAATATATTTTGTGAGATTAGTTCATCTTTCATAAGAATCCGAACACTGTGTACGGCATCTAGTATAGAGAACTCTTCATTTTTAGTAGATGGACGAAAGAAAGTACGAAACTCATGAAGAGTTGTAACCATATGGTCAACCTGCATATGAATAGTATCATCAAATTCTTGGATATACGAGGAATTAACAAGACCATTGTTAAAGTCCTCTTTTAGCATATCACTCATCATGCTTATTGAGTTAAGCGGTTGCTTCCACTGATGAGCTATGGCATCTATCATTTCACCCATAGAAGCAAGTCTAGATTGCTGTTCTAGCATCTCATCTTTTTGTGCAGCTCTTTCATGAGCAATAATATTTCTTTTATCCCATTGTCTTAAAAAGTATTCATTTTGTTTAATAGTTTTTTTGTTTTCTTTTTGTTCATTAACATAAAAATCTAACACAGTTTGAATTTTATCAGCAAGTTTTTTATCTGTTTTTTTAGATAGATTTACAATTTCTTTTAGAAGTATTTGAGTGATTTTATTTGACATTTTTCACCGATGAAAATAATTTTTGTTTATTATAGCAAAAAAATGTATTCCCGCAAAAAAAAGCGGGAATGAAGATTTAGAGTGCGATTAGCACTGGTAAGTAGTTTTAAACTCGTAAGCAGTTGGACGACCTTCGTCTGGATAAACATCACGGTCAAATCTATAGTGCTGGTAAGCATCGATAAACTCTTTTGTAAATACTGGCTGTAAGAAGTCATTATCACGGATAAGAGCCTCTAGTGAACCACGAAGGGTATGAGGCATTTGAGGAATTTTTTTCTCACGAATCTCATCAAGAGATAGTTCAAATAAATCTTCATCCATTGGACCAATAGGAACATCTTTATTTTGAATACCATCAAGGCCAGCCATCATCATTACAGCAAATGCAAGGTAAGGACAAGCAGTAGAGTCTGGGAAACGCATCTCAATACGTGTAGCCATTTCACCTGCACCGTATGGAATACGACAAGCAGCAGAACGGTTTTGAGAAGAGTAAGTTAAGATACTTGGAGCTTCAAAACCTGGTAAAAGTCTTTTGTAAGAGTTAGTTGTTGGGTTTGTAAAGGCAGCAACTGCACGAGCATGCTTAAAGATACCAGCTGTATAGTTAAGTGCCATTTCAGAAAGATTAGCATAGTTACCTGGAGCATAGAAAAGGTTTTTACCATTTTTCCATAGTGATTGGTGAACATGCATACCATTACCATTGTCACCGTAAAGTGGTTTAGGCATAAATGTAGCAGTTTTACCATTTAGGTGAGCAATCATCTTAATAACATACTTGTATTTTTGAACATTATCAGCAGCACCGATGATGTCAGAGAAAACGATACCAATCTCATGTTGAGCTTGTGCAACTTCGTGGTGACCAAGAACAACTTCAAGACCAACTTGCTCTAAAACTTGCATCATCTCAGCACGAATATCTACAGCTGAATCTGTTGGCGCTACTGGGAAGTAACCACCTTTAGTTCCTGGTCTATGACCTGTGTTATACATATCTGGGTATGGGTTGTTTGAGTTCCACTCACCCTCTTCTGTATCAACTTTGTATCCAGCTTCATTAATATTATCAACAAAAGTTACGCTGTCAAACATAAAAAATTCATTTTCAGGACCAAAATATGCAGTATCAGCAATACCTAATTCTTCAGCATGTTTAAGAGTAGCTTTTGCAATTGAACGTGGACATCTCTCATATGCCTGATTTTTGTAGATATCATAAACATCACAGAAAACAATAATAGTAGGATCAGCAGTAAATGGATCTAAGAAAGCAGTTTCAATATCTACCTTAAGTAACATATCCGACTTATTGATTGGTTGCCAAGCTTCGATTGAAGAACCATCGAATGGTAATCCATTTTCTAGTTGAGTCGCACTAACAGCACTCATTCTGTAACTAATATGGTGCCATGCACCTTTAATGTCTGTAAATCTAAAGTCTACAATTTGAACATCATTTTCTTCACAAAAAGTAAAAAATTCTTCTGTATTATTAACAAATTTTCCCATTAATTTTCTCCTGAATTTAATTTGTTACAAGTATATC
>JAQIBW010000015.1 GCA_027858865.1 Sulfurimonas sp.
CTTTTAGACTTAGGAGTATAAGATCTTTCTCACTATTTATATGGTTCATTGTTTGCTCCAAAGTTTTTGATTTAGTTTTAGCTCATCGACTATACCGATAGCAAGGTGAAGAGTTTTTATATATTCCATTGCTATTTTATACTCTAAAAGTGAACGAAAGATAGATGGTTCAAAAAGATCCTTGTCGTAGTATACAGCCATATGGATATGATTGCCTATAAATGATACATAAACCGGTTGCTTAGACTTGTCTTTAAATATAAGAAGTTTTTTCATTAATGTGTGAGAGAGAATATATCTCGCTTCTATCTGGTCTGAAGAATAGACTACAAACTCTTTCTCAAAGTTGTTGTCATCCATCTTTACAAGCTCATCTCTAGTGAAATTATTTGACTGCAACCAATTTCCAATGAGGTTTCCAAAAGTACTTTGTGCAGTGTCTGGAAGTATGAGAGTCTTTCCATGAAAGTTCTTGTTAAACTCTGCAACGATAAATAGCCCTTTAAAAATGGTACTCCAACTCTCTCTTCCCTTTGAATCTTTTTGTCGTTTCTCAGCATGTATATCAGAAAATTCTATCTTTGTACCGTCTATATTTCCTCTAACATAATCATTTCCACTCATTCTATCTGGTGTACTAAAAAGGTCTGAGCGACTAAAGAGATATTGGTTCACATGATGATTAGAGTTGTATGATAGTTTATCATCTATAGCTTCTATAAGTGGTTTGATGATGTTTTGTTTGAACTCTTTTGTATAGTCTTTTATGAGAAACTTATAAATAATAGTACCAAGAGCAAAGTAACCAAAACCTATAAAGAAAAGAATATCGGGACTTTGAGAGATAAGTGGAGATAAAGCAAAAGATATCAATACAACTACAAGAGAGTAGATAACACCTATGACAAGGATTCTGTGTCTTAAATGTTTTCTACCTTTTTCCAACTCTTGAAGTGTAGGGTGTAGAGTCTTGTAGTAAAAGTCAGTTAACTCGCTGGCTGTCTTCATAAAGCTTAGCTAAAAAGTTCTTTAACATTTACGTTTTTTCTCTCAGCCTCAACTATCTCAAAAACCTCTTTTCTTTTGTAAGCCATCGCAGAGGCAAGAAAATTTGTAGGTATCATCTCTATCGCATTGTTGTAGTCTGTTACCGCTTGGTTGTAAGCACGACGAGCTGCTGAGAGTTGCTCTTCAAGTTCATTTAGAGTACCTTGCAGGTGCATAACATTTTCATTTGCTTTAAGATCAGGATAGTTCTCAACTGCAATCATAATAGAGCCAAGAGCTGAACTTATCTTAGCATCTAGAGCTATTTTTTGCTCATCACTTATATTTGGTTTATTTGCATCTGCGCGAAGTTTTGTAACCTCAGTGAGAAGAGATTTTTCATGTTCCATATACTTACTAACAGTTGCAACCAGATTTGGGATGAGGTCATATCTTTTCTTTAAAACTGTATCTACACTTGCAAAGATATTTTCAACTTGATTTTTCTTTGAAACCAAAGAGTTGTACATAAGAACTAAAGCTAAAGCAAGGACGATTAAAATTATAAGACCTGTTGACATGTTACTAATCCTTTTTTATATATAACAATAGTTTATCAAACTATGACTTTGTTATATCTTTGGCGCATAAGTATCCACTAGCCCATGCAAATGCGAAGTTGTAGCCACCACGTTTACCTAAAACATCTAGAACTTCTCCACAAAAATAAAGATTCTCTTGTTTTAGAGATTCCATAGTTTTTGGGTTTATCTCATTCGTATCAACTCCGCCACCGCTAACTTCTGCATGACGGAAACCATGAGTATCTGTAACTTCAAAACGCCAGTTTAGCATCTGGTTCGCTATTTTTTTAGCTAGTTTTGTGTGAATCTCTTTTGCGCTTGTACTCGCTGGTATTTCTAAACTTTGAAGTAAGCCTTGTGCTATTTTTAAAGGAACTAATCCTGCTAAAACATCAAGAGCAGAGAAATCAGGCATTTCCTTAGCCAAGTTACTTATGTGAGTTGAGAGTTTTTGAGCGTTAAAAGTAGGAAGCAAGTTTATAGAAATATCTACTTTTGCATATTCCATCAAAGCTACACTTGCTCTTTGAGAAATGTCTAAAATGGCAAAACCTGAGACTCCATAATTTGTAAAAAGAACATCGCCATGAGTCGCGATATCTTTTTTATTATTTATCAGAAGTGTTACCTCTGCAATAGTTTTTACTCCACTCATTTTATGCGCAATTGCAGAGTTTAAGTGAAACTGTACAAGTGAAGGATAGGTAGCAACTATGTTATGTCCAAACTCTTTTGCAAACTCATATCCATCACTATTTCCACCTAGATGCTCTGCTGCTTGTGAGCCAGATGCTACAACTACTGAGTCGTATCTGTTTAGCAGTTCTTTTATATCTGTTATCTTTGCATCTGTATGTATTTTAACACCAAGGTTTTGTGCGTGAGAGAGAAGAAGAGAGGCTACACTTTTTGATTCATTGCTAAGAGGATAAGCTCTGCCGTCATCTTTTACATCTAAAAGCAGACCAATGCTAGATGCAAACTGACTAAACTCTTTAAACCCAAAGCTCTCTAATGCATCTTTTACAAATGATGGATTATCACTAAAGAAGTCATGCGCAGATAAATTTTTGTTTGTAATGTTACAGCGACCGTTTCCAGATACTAAAATCTTTTTAGCACACTTTGAGTTTTGCTCAAAAACATCTACCTCACAAGATGCTCTTGCACAAAAGATGGCGCATAGAAGTCCAGATGCTCCACCGCCTATAATAGCAACTTTTTTACGCAATTTTCTTTTTTCCACCAACTAACCAATATGCAATTGCCAATCCAACAATTACAGCTCCAATAACCAATAAGTCATCAGTTTTGTCAGAAGATAATGAATAAATTAATATTTTTCTAATTAGTGCTGCCATAGCCAACATTATAAATGCACCTATAGCAAAGCCTTTACCTTGAAGGTGATTTATCTCTTCATGAATTAACTCAATAGCCGCCCATAAAACCAATAAACTACCCAAAACAGTAAGAATACCTTTCTCTATTCCAATATCTGAAAAAAAGAGTAGATAAATATCGTAACAAAATAAGCCAATAGCAAAAAAAGCAACAAGAGCTAATGCCCCTGCAAGAAAAAAGTTAATATATGAATTGAATTTTTTTAGACCTGATAAAATCGTCTTTTCTACTTTTGATAAAGAAAGAAACTTGCTTAGCTCTTCTTCTCTGTATGAACTTGTAAGTACATCAAGGTTCATATCTATTATCTTCTCGATTGCTTTTATCTCTTTAACATGTTGCTCTTTATTTTCAAAATTATTTTCAATATTTTGTAAAATGAAAGTTCTAACAAAGTTAAAAGCAGAGTTCACATAGTGTGTAGGTAGACCAATCTTTACATGAATCTCTCCTATTTTATATAGGTATGTAAAGTAGGACATATCATATTTACCACAAAATAAATTTACATACCATTCTTGTATTTTTTTACGGTGATGAGCAATGATTTCTTTGTTTTTTAAAAACTGAGCTGTTTTTCCAAACCCCCAAATATGATCATAAAACCTATCTATAAAATCATCTGCAAGCTCTTTCATCCTTGGTTGTAGGTTATATAGTATTTTTGCTTCTTCTTCTGTAAATTTATAATGTTCTTTTAAAGTACTATATTGTTGCATATTTACTACTTTTTTTTGGGATATATTAATTATTTAGATTGTACAACGCTCTATATTTAAGAGGACTTAATTTATTATTTTACTTTAATTTTATTCATTATCATCTTTATAAGCTTCAAGGAACTCCGATAGTAAAGAATCTACTGATTCTATTGTGTCTTGAACTGGTTCATCAGATTCCATAAAGTCAGTTGCCAAATAAGTTAAAGCAAAGCTGTGTATATTACCTGGACGATGAGTTAAAACTTCTTCTGCTAAACCTAGTTGAATATGTATTACCTCTGTATCATTGACCCTGATAGATTCTATTTTTATCATAATCGTCGTAGCATCTGTTTTGCCAAATACGAAACCTGCATCTTTTAGTTTCTCTATTACGCTATCTTTTAATTTCTGTTTTTGCTCTTTATCCATGTATCCTACTTTATTAGGCATGTATAGACTAAGAGATTTTATATTATCAAGTGTATAAAAAGATTGTGAAAATAACGAGCCGCAGACTAATAAAAATAGTATTATTTTACGCATTACTTAATCTCTTTTTTGTAAGCTTTTAAAGCTAAATCCATATCTATTGCAAAAGTTACTTTCTTCGAGTAACCCATAGATTCGAAAACATGTTTTTGTGTTGTTGGGTTTATAAAGAATACTGTAGGAATACGTCTAGCATAGAACTCAGGCGGATACGTTCCTTTATCTTTTGTTTTGTCAATAATAATAGGTATAAAATCTTTTTTTACTTGGTTTTGAATCAAAGAAGAGTTTAAAGTTTTTCTCTCAAACTTTTTACACCAAGGGCAGTAATCACCTACAACAACCAGCATAAGTGGTTTGTTTTGCTCTTTTGCAGTTTTAAGAGCAGATTTGTAATCTCTTAAATAGTTTACCTCAGATGCAAACTCATCTATTTGTGCCGATAGTGCAAAAGAGAATGTTAGTAATAGGGATAGAAGTATCTTCATTTAAAGCCTTTACGATAATTAAGAAAATATTAGCATAATAACTCTTTAAAGAACAACAATTTTAGCCCCAAATCCACCAAGATGCTGTGGTGCATCTTCAAATTTTTTGACACTAGGGTGTGCTGTGAGAAAGTTTTTAACAGCATAAGATAGTTTTCCAGTTCCGATACCATGATAAACAATCACTTCATCCCAGCCGTTTAGCAGTGCATCTGAGAGAAACTTATCTAATGTTTCCTCCGCTTCTTCTGCTCTCATTCCATGTAAATCGCATTTTAAACCTGATTTTTTCTCTACATTTACTTTGATATTTGTTTGAGGTTTCAGAGGTATGTTCTTAGTTGGTTTGAGATCTTTAGTTTTTACACGAAGCCTCATCCCTCCAACTTCTATAAGCGCCTCTTTTTTATCTTTTATGGAAACTATGCTACCCTTGTTATTTCTGTACTTAATAAAATCACCTACTTGAAATACATAATCATGCGGTACTACTTCTTTTGTCTCTTTAGGTAATTTTTCGTTTGCTTTACTCATAGCTCTGTGGATAGCTTTTGTATCACCGGCTCTTGCCGCTGTTTTTGCCTCATCTATAGCAAGAGCATAACTGTTTTTAAGCTCATTCTTCTTATCATCTATTTCTTTAAATAGAATCTCTTTTTGCTCTTTTAATTCTAACTCTTTATGTCTTAACTCTTCAAGTCTATCATCAACTTTTTTATGCTTTTGTTTTAGCTCACGTTCTAGTTGTGAACCTCTTTCTATAAGAAGACTAAGTTTCTCACTGTTATCACCATAAACACTTTTAGCTTCATTAACTATAGTGTTAGAGATGCCATATCTGCTAGCTGTCTCAAAAGCGTAACTCTTACCGATGATTCCTTGCATAAACTCATAAGTAGGCATTCTCAATTGTTCATCATATATAGCAGCCATAAGTTCTACATCATCACGGTCAGCCATCAACGCGGCTAAACGTTTATGGTGAGTAGTAACTACAACTTTTTGTCCTCTTTTTATAAGATCATCTAGTATGACTTTAAACAAAGCTGCAGCTTCATCACTGTCTGTTCCAAGTTCTATTTCATCTATACCCACAAGGGCAGATTTAAACTCAAATATTTTAGAGAACTCCTGCATACGTCCGGCAAATGTTGAAATATCATTTTTTACATTTTGAGGATCATCTATGATAGCGAGAACATTTTTGAAACTTCCAATATGTGACTTGTGTTCATTAAGTGACATTGGAATGATATACTTTGCCATTAATGCAGCCGATAGAATCGACTTTAAAAGCATAGTTTTACCACCAGCATTTACGCCTGTAATCATTAGTATGTTTTTACTAAAGTCAACATCTACAGGTTTTGGCTTGTGAAGGGCGGGGTGAGTAAAGTTGTTTAATATTATTTTAGAATCATTTTTAGACTTTACAAGTTGAAGGTTTTTACTTCTGGCAAATAAAACTCTTGCTTGATAGTTATCAAACTTTGTAAACTCTTTATCTATAAAAGCTATAAATGCTTGAATTTCGTAAAGTGTTGAAGAGAACTCTTTTACATAAGTGTATAAAATCGCCTCTCTCTCTTGTTCTATATATCTTATCTGTTCTTTTGATTTTAAAATAGAATCAGGTGATACGTAAAAAAAACCACCGCTACTTCTTCCAATAACAGCGCCCTTTAGTACATGGTTAAAACCACCGCGAACTAAAAGACACTCTTCATCATTCACATAGTGAATCTGAGTATCCACCAAATAGCCTGCTAGTTTAGAGCTTGACATCATCCTCTTCATTGAGCTGCTCATATTGTTTTTGTGCTCTTTTATTCTAGAACTTAAACCAAACAGTGTCTCATCAAGGTTCTCTTCAAACTTACCATCGGCAGTAAAGTACTTTTCTACATCGTGGAACTTCTCATGAACTTCAAACTTGCTCATCCACTCTCCGATAATGCCCTCACATTCACGGTTTTTAAAGTAGCGAAAATATCTAACTACTTTAACTATTTCAAAAATTTGTTCAAAGTTTAGTACACCTCTTTTTTTGAGATGTCCTTTTATGTTGTGAAAGTCTGCAACTTTTGGTGGAGCTTTAAACTCTACCTTGTCCAGTGCTTTTATATAGCGATAGTGTAATTCTTGGTCACCTTCTATGTATAAAGAACTTTGACGTGAGAAAAAGCTTTTAAATTGCTCTATATGTTCAGTTAAATCGAGTTGATTGATAAGTAAATCTAGTTTAGAAGTTTTGTCTATTGCCATAATATTTTTGTTATACCTAATTAATTACTTTGTTGTTGCAATCTTAGCTGAATTTATATTATGTTGGGGTTTTAAAAAGAAGTTATATGAAGAGTATTGAGCAGAAAAAATCTGCTCAATGGAAAAAGATTACAGACCTGTAACGTTTTCTGCTTGAGGGCCTTTTTCGCCTTCACCAATTTCGAAAGTCACTTTTTGACCTTCGTTTAGTGAAACACGGTCGTAACCATTGCTATTAACTTGACGGAAATGTACGAATACATCTTTACCACCATTTTCTTGCTCTATAAATCCGAAACCTTTTTCGCTGTTGAACCATTTAACTGTGCCGTTTACTAATGCTGCCATTGTAAATCCTTTGTGTTTTAATACACCCTGTTAACAAGGTGGTTGAAAATCTAATATAAAGTCTATTTTTAGGTGAATTTAACTGTTAACAAGGAGTTATCAATACAAAGTCGACTAAAGATGTAACTAGAATCATCTTTCACTGGCAACAGTATAGCAGAAAAATACAGAAAGTGTTGTTAAATGACAAAATTTAATTATTCACAAGAAGCAGCACTGATCATTTGAGCATAATTTGGGGTATTTTCCTTACCTATGAACGTATAAGTTCCTATGCTGATAGTGTAGTTAGAGTTGTTAACATCAACTCCGTTACATTGCACTGTTTTGTTCTGGTTGAACTTCAGAACAACGTTTAGCATCTTATCTCTTTGAGCATTACTATATGCATTAAATGTAACAGCACCTAAAACGATTATTAAAACTACAGCGGTAACCATAGTTTTTTGATGACGAGTGAGTTCTGTGAAGTAGTGTAGAGCTAAAAAGAAAAAGCCTACAATTACTAGTCCTGCAATATATGCCACTAAGCTGTCCCTCTTATTTGGTAAGTTATATCTCCGGCACCGAAACCTATGATAAGACCTTTATCTAAAGTTTTCAGTGTTTCCTTATCTTTAATAACAGTTATGTTGTTATTTGCTCTATGTATATTGTCTGCCATGATAAGGTTATAATTTTTAAACTTCTCTTTGAAGTCGATGTCACGAGGAGCTTCGCCCGCTGACCATACAGGAAGTATGATAAGCTCTCCAGCACCTTCAAAACATTTTATAAACTCTTCAAGGTTGTCAATCGTGCGAGAATATTTATGTGGTTGCCAGATAGCTGTGATTTTATCAAAACCTTTTAGGAGTGCATACTCTTTTACAGATTCAAAAGTTGCTCTTATCTCTGTCGGATGGTGACCATAATCATCAATGATAACAGTGTCAGATTCAGCACCAACAATATCAAAACGTTTTTTGATACCTTTAAATGTAAGAAGCTTAGCTCTTATCTCTTCAATATCCATAGATTCATTAGCAGCTAGAATTGCTAATGCTGCATCTAATGCGATATGCTTACCAAATCCCCATACATCAAATGAGCCCATATCTTTAAGAGTAAATCTTGTGTGAGGTTCATCTTGAATGAGAACAAACTCTATGTTTGTAATATCTGTGCTTGGATATAACCAGTGAGCATCTACTTCATCTTTAAGAGTGCTTAAGAAGGGATCTTCTGCATTTAAAACACGACACGGTGCTGAGTTTATAAAAGTTTTGTATGAATTATAAAACAGTTCATAGTTGTAGTCATAGTACTCCATATGCTCAGGTTCAGCATTGATAACTATAGCACAGTGAGGATTTGAGTTAATAAAACTTCCATCACTCTCATCAGCTTCAAAAAGCATAATATCGTTAGTTTCATCATATCTTACATTTGAGCCAAATGCTTTTGATTCTGCACCGATAATCGCAGAACCATTCATAATAGCTGTTAAAATTGCAGTAGTTGTACTTTTACCGTGAGCACCTGCAACTGAGTAGACTTTTGAAGTATTAAGGATTTGAAGTAGTGCTTCACGACGAGCTAGTACTTCTATACCTTTTTCTTTTGCTGCTATGATTTCCGGATTATCAGGGCGAATGATTGCTGAATGAACTACCAAATCTTGAGAGTTTATAGCATCTTCGTTATGTGGAACTGTAACTTTTATACCCAAGTTACGGAGGGTTTTGGTAGTTACACTGTCAGAAATATCTGAACCACTAACTTCATGCCCTTTGTAGTGCATGTATTGTGCTAAACCAGATATACCTATTCCACCAATCCCGATAAAATGAATTTTCATACGCTTACTCCCTCGTTTATTTGGGATTTATCTAGCAATTTTTGTGCCTCTTTTGTGAAAGCACTTATGTAAAATGTACCCGCATTTTGAGTTGCATCCATGTCCGCAATTTTTGTCATAAAGTCGTCCAGATTTATATTTTCTGCAGAAGCTATCCAGTGAAATTTTAATGCATTAGAAAATTGCTCATCTTTTGTAAGTCCACTTAGCACTTCAAACAAAGCACTTGCATCTGAGATGTTACCAGAGTGATAGTACTCCATAGCGTATTCATAAAGTGCTCTAAGAGTTGCAAAATCTTGAACTTCATTTATATCCATAACTCTGTGAGCTTCAAGTGTATCTGTTAGTTTTTCTAAAGCTAAGTCTAAGATATTTGCATAAAAATCTTGCAACATGTCTTCATCAAACCTATCGTAAGCTCTTTGTTCTAAAACATAAAGAGATGCTATGTCTGAGTTCTTTTGTGCCTCTAATATTTTGGCTTTTAAATCTTCTATGCTCATGATAAACACTCCTTTATTCTTTTTAATGCACTTCTTGTTTTGTCTTCGTCTTCAACTAAAGCTATTCTTATGAAGTCTTTTCCAGGGTTTTCTCCTTGGGAATCATCTCTTGCTAAGTATTCACCGGGTAAAACTTTTACATTGTACTCTTTATATAGCTTTTTTGTAAATTCCAAAGGATTTTCAACTTTTAACCAGATGTAAAATGTAGCCTCTGGGATTTTAATGCCTAGTATCTCTTTGGCAATAGCAAAGTTTTTTTTGTATATTTTTCTAGCTGCTTCTACATGTATTTCTTCTCTCCATGCTATTGCTGCTGCACTTTGAAGAGGAAGCGGAGATGCGCAACCTACATAAGTTCTGTACTTCATATACTCTTTTAAAATATTTTTATCACCTGCTATAAATCCTGAACGAAGTCCTGGTGCAGATGAGCGTTTTGATATAGAATTTACTACCAATATATTTTTAAAATTAAAATTCCCAGCATACATTGAAGCTTCTAAAAGTGATGGTATCTTAGCATCTGTATAGAGTTCACTGTAACACTCATCATTTATAAGTACAAAGTTATGCTTTAGACTTAGTTTCACCCACTCTGCAAGCTCTTTCAGTGTCAAGACTGAAGATGTAGGATTGTTTGGAAAGTTGATGATTACAAGATCACACTTACTTAACTCTTTTTCGTCAACTTCTGGTTTAAAGTTGTTACTCTCATTTAAGTTAAAAAGTATCATTTTGGCTTTTGAAGCTATAGCTGCACCTTCATATATTTGATAAAAAGGATTTGTAAAAGCCATAACAGGATTTTCTTTATCAAAAAGTAAAAACTGAGGAAAGTTAAAAAGTACTTCACGAGTTCCAAAAGTAGGAATAATCTCATCATCCCTTAGCTCAACTCCAAATCTTTTCTTAACAAAACCTCTTTGAGCTTCTCTTAAGTTTTCCTCACCTGAAGTTTTTGGATATTTCTTGAGTAAGTAAGCATTATCACCAAGTGTATTTTGTATAAATGCTGGAGTCTCAAACTGTGGTTCACCGATTGTTAAAGCCGATGGAGCATAGTTAGAGTTGGGTACAATGTCTTCAAGTAAATCGTTTAGTTTTTCAAATGGATATGGTTCAAAATTCATATATTATCGCTTATTTAAATTAGTGCAATTATATCTTAAATGTATTAGAAGTACTTTAACGCTATTCTTATAAAAAGCAAAAAGGAATCAAGTATGAAGATAGTATTGTCAGTAGCATTAGTACTTTTATTAGTCGGGTGTAGTGAAGAGTCTAAGCAAGAAGTTCAAAAAAGCGAAGCAAAGCAAGTTGTACAGCAAACTGCTTCTGTGGTAAAAGTAGCTGTTAAGGAACCTGCTCCTGTAACTCCTATTGCTGTAGCCGCTCCAGATGCAAAGGCCATATTTAAAGTCTGTGCTAGTTGTCATGGTCAAAAAGGTGAGAAAGTTGCACTTGGAAAATCAAAAGTTATCAAAGGTTGGAATCCTCAAGAAGTGAAAATTGCGCTTAAAGGTTACAAAGATGGATCTTATGGTGGACCTATGAAGAGTGTTATGAAAGGACAGGCAGATAAACTAGATGATGAGCAGATATCAGCTCTTGGAGAATATATTTCTAAACTCTAGCTTAAACTGTCTATGAACTATTATTCATTTATTTTAAATTTATAGTAAGTATAGTATACTTTTATACTTATTATAAAGGAATAGAATACTATGAAACATACTTATCTCTCACAAACTGTAATAGAAGAAGCGTTAAAAGATCATTCGATTACTGAAAATGAGGCTGCTAAACTTAAAAAGAAGATTGATTGTCAATCAACTATATTTAAGTTTACTCATAAAGAGGACTAATATTTAAGCTTATTGCTTAGGTAGTCCAAATTTTTGAGTAATTAACTCGCCTTCTTCATTAAAAAATAGATAGTAAAGAATATCTTTTTTAACATTTAATCCAGCAAGATACCTTAGAGCCAAGTTCGCCTGTAGAGATGCAATGTGCATAACTATAGGTGCAGCTATGCCCGCTGGCGTTTTTTGAATGATTTTAAATGCATCTGTAAAAGATGACTCTTCTATAAAACATACCTGACCATGAAAAGCTTCAACACTTCCGTAAACCCAGGGTAAATTTTTGCTTTTTGCATACGCATTTATCTCAGCGCGAGTTGGAAGATTATCAGTAGCATCTATGATTAGGTCAACCTTAATGTTCTTTTTGCAAAACTCTTCAAAATTACACTCATGAGCTATGGCTTTAACGTAAGGACATCTCTCCTCTATAAGCTGAGCATTTAGTACAGCCTTATTTTTACCTTCATCACCAACTTTAAAAGCTATTTGACGATGAATGTTGTGAAGAGATACTTCATCAAAATCAACCATGTGAATCTCACCGATACCACTAGCACCCAAAGCGAAAGCTAGAGAACTTCCTAATCCACCTGAACCAATAATAGCGATTTTCTTAGTTTGTAGAAGATGTTGAGTATCTTCTCCCCATAGTTGCACCTGACGGTGAAAAAAATTCATCATCTTTAACCCTTTTTATTTTGCTAATTGTTGTATTGTACTTAAATTACCGTAACTTCTAGATTTGTAGTCTATAAGAAAATCGCCTTTTCCTCTACCTTTTGAAAAGCTACTTCTATATCCAAAACCTTCAACCATAAATCTTGTTTTTTGTCTTGCATCTTCAGTCTTCCATTGTTCATATTCTACTCTATAAAGGGCACTATACATTTGTGCTCTTCCTGTTCCATGATAGCAATGAATTAAAACTGGGTAGTTATCTTTGTTATCAAGAACTTCAAAAACTTTAGTTAGAGTTTTTTTAGTTGGTACTTGTCCTGATGGAATATTTACATGTTGTATATTTAGATTGTTTTTTTTGTTGATTTTGCTTATAGCATTATCTTCTGCATCTATATGCTTTTGTTGTGCTGGATTAAGTGCATCTTGAACACCTGGATCCATTAGGTCTATAACAGTTTTTATCTTCTTGTCTAGCAAATAACTCTCTAGCCTTGAGGGACTTATAAGAGCAGACTTGTAAACCTTATCTTTACTTATCTCTTCAAAACGGTAGTTAAAATGTACATGGTAAACATAGTAAGCAGCAATTGCTAAAATAACTACTGCTAAAATTTTAAATATTTTTTTCATGATTCTCTTTTTCTGATGGTCTCTTTAAAACCCCAAGAGCGTCTGGAGCTAGTAACGTCGGTATGACTCATATCTACTATCATAAGCTCTTCTTTGTTTCCTAGATGGTTTAGAAGTTCACCGTTTGGAGATGCTAAAAGTGAGTCTCCATAAAACTTCCAGTCGAAATCTTTATCAGTATAACTGCCTATGCGATTAGCTCTTAAAATGTAGCAGTTATGCGCAAAAGCACGAGAGAGGATTAGACTTTTCCATCTCTCATACGAGTCAAACGTAGAAACACTTGGAAGTAAAATACAGTCTATATTTTTGCTTGAGAGTCCAGCAAAAATTTCATCAAAATGCAACTCAAAACCACTCATAAGGGCAAACTTAAATCCATCTACTTTAAAAACCATTGGCGATTCAATGGCTTTTACTTCATTTGCAAAAAACTTCTCTTCATTCCAATGAGAGTAGTTTATAAGAAGTTGTTGTTGATAATAAGCAGTAGAAGAGGGGGCAAACTTTGCTATGGTTTTATAAACTTGTTGTTTTTTTACAATGACAAGAGGAGCAATTATTGTCATGTTATATGTAGAAGAGAGTTCTCTTAAAACCTTACTTTGATGCTCGGCTTGCTCTTTTATCATAGAAACAGATAGACTCTCTAACTCTTTAAAAAAAGGATTTAAAATATATTCGCCAAGAAGAAGAACTTTTACGCCTTTGCTGTTTGCAATTCTAATATAGTTGTATAGTTTTGTACTACTCATTCCCTGTGCGCTGAGTTGCAGTACCGCACAACGCATCAGTTATTCTTTATTTCGTTGATTTTTATTACGGCATCTTCGAGTATTTTACTGGCATCAGCCAACTCTTTCATACCTTTTTCATATGCTTTTACACTGTTTTGCAATGTTATTTCAGGATTCATAAGAGTCTCTAAAGTTTTTTTTGCATTTTCTAGTTTTGTCTCAAAATCTTGTGTCTTACTCATTTAGTGCATCCTTTACGTAGTCTTCAAATTTGTCAAGTTCAACCAAGAAGGCGTCATGTCCATAATCACTTTCTACGTCTATGTAGCTATAGTTCTCATTGCCTATTTCACTAAGAGTGTCGGCTATTGTCTTCATCTCTTTGTTTTTAAACAGCATATCATCTCTAAAACTGATAAGATGTATTTTTGCTGTTACCTTTTTTAGAGCTTCAGAAAGTGAATCGAAATCGCGAGAAAGATCGAAAATATTTATAGCTTTTGTAATGTAGAGGTAAGTTAAAGGGTCAAACCATTTTGTAAAATTATAACCGTTATATTCAAGATATGACTCAACTTGAAACTTACCAAAAAGTTCGTAAAGACCATCAGTCCTTTTGTATTCTCTACCAAATTTACTTGCCATAGATTCATGTGATAAAAAGCTAATATGTCCAGCCATACGACCAACTGCCATACCTGCAAGACCTTGTTCTTTTATAACCGCAGGATCATAATAACCCTGTTTAAATTCAGGGTCTTTTAAAATTGCTTCTTGTGCGACTTTGTTAAAAGCTATAGCCCAAGGTTGAGTAG
>JAQIBW010000099.1 GCA_027858865.1 Sulfurimonas sp.
TGAATATTTTTAAATTTTTAATTTTAAATATAATATTCTTCTGTATCAATTAATTCATAAATTTCATTATTTTCAAGTATATCTACTGCAGCCTTCATATAATGCGATTTACCACTATACATAAAGTTATATCCTAATTTTCTATTAATCAATTTATTTACCTCTATTTTTAAATCATGCTACCAATCAAAAGAACTATCATAAAAATTATAGCCACAATACTTATAACCTTTTTATACTTTTCAGATACATCAAAATAGTACATACTTAACTCTAACTCATCCTTTTCCCCACAGTGATACTCTTTTACTCTATGAGCTTTTTTAAATAGCACAGATGCGAAGAGTATGGGGACAATGGCTATTAGTAGAGAGGGAACTATTATCTCCATGGTGCTAAGTAGTTTCATATCAAAACTCACGAGTATGCCTATGATAAGAAGAGAGACTAATATACTTGATGGAATCATGTATAGTTTTGGCAGAGGAGTATGGTTTTCTTCTTTAGAACTAACATCTTTAGCAAACAGTTTTGTCACGACTTTAAAATACAAAAGCGTTAAAAAGACACTTCCCAGAGCTATAAATATCAGAGCTAAAGCGTAGAGAGGATTTTTACTTATCTCCGATGCTATGGACTCTATTGCCATAAACTTAGCGATGAATGCTCCAAAAGGTGGAAGTGTTAGAGATGCAAAACCTATGATGATGAAAAAGACTACCATCGGAGAGTGATTTATAAGTCCGTCTATATCTTTTACATATTTTAAATGATTTACTTTCTCTAAAATACCAGCTTGAAAAAACAAAAGTGCTTTTGAGATAGCGTGAAATACTATGAGAACCAAACAGGCCGTTATAGATTCTTCGCTTCCTATAGCCGCTAAGCTCATCATAAGACCAAGAAGTGCTATAGTAGAGAGTCCAAGTATCTCTTTGAAATAATCTTTGCTCAGAGCGAGCATAGATGCTGAGAAGAAAACAAATGTTCCTATGAGTGTTATAGTCATAGATGCAAAGTCATTAAGTGCTGGGGAGAGTTTTAGCATCAAAAACGGAGCTATTTTTACCATTGTTGCACTATGTAAAATTGCGCTAACTGGTGTCGGTGCGACCATCGCTCCAAGTAACCACTTATCAAACGGGATGCTAGCACCCTTTACAAAACCTGCAATTGCTAAAAGAGCAACTGGAAGTAAGTAGCTGGCATCTATGTTTTTTATGAGTATGTCAAAATAAAGCGTATCGTACTGCGTTATACTAACTACTAAAGCTAGAAGTATTGCCACTCCTCCTATCTGGTTCATCCATAGTGCTTTTAGAGCATTTTTGTTTGAGAGTTCATCACCACGGTAAGCGATTAGAAGGTAAGAGAAAAGCGTTGTTAGTTCAAAGAGTAAAAAGAAGATTTCTATGTTGTTAGTTGATACTATAAAATTCATAATGGCTAAAAAGAAAAATAGCATCGCTATGAAAGCATTTTTTTTTCTTCTACTAAACTCTTCACTCTCTATATATTTAAGCGCGTAGATAATTATAACACCACCAACAATGTTGATAACAAGGTACATAATTGCAGATACATTATCAACAGCTATGTCATTAGAAATAAGGGTTGGAGATAAAAAAACTACAACAGCAAAGAGTAGCATCTGAATTATGGCAAAAACTCTTACCAAGGCACTATTTTTGATTATACCCTGCCATAAGAAATACAGAAGTAAAATAGCATCTATGATAATAAACAGAGTGTACATGAAATTAGGAAAAATTAGTTGTAAACTGTTTGAAGGAAAAAGCAGCTCAGTTATACTAACTGCACTCAAAATAACAACAAAAACTATACTAAAAATATCTCTAATTTTATGTCCGCTAATTAGCACTATTAGTGCAAAAAACATAGGAGCAATAATCAAAACACCATAAGAAAGCATTCACAACCTTTTATCAACACGAATATACTATTTTAAACTATTGTTGCTTAGCTTACTTAACAAATTGCTAAATTTCAAATAATCTTTTTATAATTGTTTAAATTGCTGTACAATACTTAACATATGAAAAAACACACTATCGAGCAAACAACTATCTTTATTAGTGTTAGTAAGTGGCTTCTCCTATCTTCCATTATTGGGGTGATTATCGGAGCGAGTGTTACACTATTTTTAAATATCCTTAAGTACTCAGAGCAACAGCAAAGTTCACTTCCTTTTGCACACTATTATCTACTTCCATTTGCGCTTGTTGCAACCGTTTGGATAGTAAGTAAATTTGCTCCAGATGCAGAAGGTCACGGTACAGAAAAAGTTATTGAGGCAGTGCATAAAAAAAATGGAAAAATCGAACTTTCAGTAATCCCGATAAAACTACTTGCAACAGTAATGACTATTTTTTCAGGTGGTTCTGTAGGTAAAGAAGGACCGGGAGCACAGATTGGTGCTGGAATGGCATCTTTTATATCTGAGCTATTTCGTTTTTCTAAAGAAGACCGTAAAAAACTTGTTATCTGCGGTATCGGTGCGGGTTTTGCGTCTGTATTTGGCACACCTATAGCAGGTGCTATTTTTGGAGTTGAAGTTCTCATTATCGGTTTGATACGTTATGATGTACTACTTCCTTCTTTTATTGCCGGTTTTGCTGCATTTACAACTGCACAATACTTAGGAATAGAATATACATATTTTGATATTAATTTTCATCAGCATATATCACTGGATTTTCCTCTTATCCTTAAAGTTGTGTTAGCTGGACTCTTTTTTGGTTTTATCTCTGATTTCACTATAACTTTTATAAAACGAGCACATAGAACAATCAAAAAAATCCCTCTGAATATTTACCTTAAAGCTTTTCTGGGTGGGTCTACTTTAGTTTTACTTTCATTTGTAGTTGGAGAACAATATTTTGGATTGGGTCTTGGGACAATAGAGCAGGCACTTCTACCAGACCAATCTGTAGTTAAAGATATTCCTTGGTATGCATTTATTCTTAAAACTATATTTACCTCAGTTACTTTGGGTCTTGGCGGGAGCGGCGGTGTTGTTACTCCAATCTTTTACATCGGGGCAACAAGCGGTAACTTGTTTGGAACTTTTATGGGTGATCATATAGCATTTTTTGCCGCTCTTGGTTTTGTTAGTGTTCTTGCTGGAACTACAAACTCCCCTATTGCCGCAACGATTATGGCTATGGAGCTTTTTGGTATAGAAGTAGCACACTATGCAGCTATCTCCGTAGTAATCAGTTTTTTAATGACTGGACATCGTAGTGTATTCCCTTCACAAATATTAGCCATGAAAAAGTCTGATATGCTAGATATAAAGACCGGAGAAAGCATTGAAGACACCAAAGTCTCAATGCATGATGAAGATATAAATAAAATAAAAGATATTAGCCAAAGACTTAAATATAAGCGTAAAGAACGAAGTAAAAAAATAAATCCTAAAAAATAAAATCTATATTAGATGCTTTTTATTTTATACCGACTAAGCTCTTTACCTTTTGTATCTACGATATGAACTGCACAGGCAAGACAAGGATCAAATGAGTGTAAAACTCTTAGAACTTCCAGTGGTTTTGCGGTATCCTCTATCTTTACCCCAATAAGTGCTTCTTCATAAGCACCTCTTAAGCCATCAAAATTTTTAGGCGTAGCATTCCAAGTTGTTGGCGCTATAACAGAGTAGTTATCAATTTTTTGATTTTTGATGCTTACAAAGTGAGATAAGGTACCGCGTGGCACTTCTAAAAAAACTCTACCTTTTGCGTCTTTTGGTAATTTTTCAAAATCATACTTAGTCCAAGTATCTGTATCATAGTACTTTACATTTTGAATAAGTCTTGACACAAGTTTAAAAATATACTCGCATATATAACCAGTCTCTATTGCTCTTGCAGCATTTCTACCGACTGTAGTTGAGAGATCTATCAACTCTAAATCAGTAGCTTCTAAAAACTCATCCACAAATGATTTTATAAGAGTGTTGTCTTTTTTATAGCTAATGAGCACTCTTGCAAGAGGTCCAGTTTCCATAACTTTACCGTCATATCTAGGAGCTTTTATCCAAGAGTATTTATCATCATTTTTCTCAGTTTTTAGGCTTCCGTCTTCATTTAAATCTGTATAGAAGACTTCTTCTCCCTTGTACCATGCACGGTCAACCTCTTCTGTTATTTTGCTCTCATCAAATTCTTCTATATTTTCAAAGTCATGTCCATACACTATACCACTACAAAAGAGCTTTTCCTCACCTTCAAACTCATAACCTCCAACTGACATAAAGTTACCGTTTGCTCGGCCTACTCCGGCTTTTATCTCATCTCTGTAGGCAGTTGCAAGAAGTTTAGCATCTGGAAGATAGGTACGGTCTATAAACTCTTTTGCCTCTTTCATAACAAACAGATAATCATTTAATCTTTGTGGGTTTAGCATATCGGCAACACTTGTAATCCCACCGACTACTATGCTCTGTGGATGCGGAGTTTTTCCACCAAATATAGCAACTGCTTTTGAGATTTTTGTTTGAAACTTTAAAGCTTCAAGGTAGTGAGATATCATAATAAGATTTTGCTCAGAAGTGAGTTTATAGTCACTATGCCCCCAGTACCCGTTTGAAAACGGGCCAAGCTTTCCTGCATCAACAAAATTTTGCAGTTTTTTTATCGTTTCTTCATAGTGTGCGTTAGAGTTTCTAAAAGGTTTATCTGAGTACCTATGTGCCTCTTTTGAAGTCAGTTTTGCATCAGCTTGCAAGGCAGACGTAATATCTACAAAGTCTAATGAGTGAAGATGGTAAAAGTGTACAACATGATCCTGAATGAAAAGTGCCATAGCCATCAAGTCTCTAATAATCTCTGCATTTTTTGGTATAGTTAAAGAGTAAGCATCTTCAACTGCTGAGACTGCTCCTCTAAAGTGAGAGTTTGTACATACTCCACAAATCCTACCTGCCATAAGACCTGCATCTCTGGGGTCTCGACCCTTTAGAATGATTTCTATACCACGAAAAAGCTGACCACTGACATAGGCTTCTTGAACTACGCCACTTTCATCAACTTCAACTTCAGCTCTTAAATGCCCTTCAATTCTTGTAATTGGGTCAATAACAATTTTTTTCATTATACGCCTCTTCTTAGTTAGTTATAGATACTTATACAATATTATCATCTTTACTATAAACAATTGTTTGATGTATCGTTTTAGCTTGTGCAACTGCTCTGGCAAATGTTCTATGCATATACTCTTCTCCTATCAATGAAACAATCTTGTGCTTTTGTAAATCTTTAAAAACATTATCATTTGTGCCAGAAGTTAGTACAGCCGTACCATTATCTTTGAGTAATTTTATAGTTTGTTGAAAATTATGCAGTGCTGTCAAATCTATAAAGCTTACGTGTCTCATTCTAATAATCAATATTTTAGATGAAACACCTCTTTTTTTTATAAGTTCTGCATATTGTGTTGCTGAGGCAAAAAACAGAGGACCGCCAATCTCATAAACAGATATTCCTTGTGGAAGGTTTTCATAGTTGTCTATATCATCTGTATCATTACTTAAAATCAGTTCTTTGCCGTCAACATCTGCCATTCTTTTCATAAATAAAAGTGATGATAATACAATTCCAACTTGAATCGCAACTGTCAAATCCACTAATACAGTAAGTACAAAAGTAGAGATTAGTACAATATAATCAAAAGGTGAACTTTTTAAAATAGATACGAAAGAGTTCCATTCGCTCATTTTATAGGCAACTACTATCAAAATTCCTGCGAGACAAGACATAGGTATAAGTTTTGCAAAATCTATAAAAAATAGCATTATTAAAAGTAACACTAAAGCATGTGTAATACCGGCTATTGGTGTTCTTCCTCCATTTTCTACATTTGTTGCGGTTCTTGCTATTGCTCCTGTAGCAGGTATTCCACCAAAAAATGGAGTGACAATATTTGCTATACCTTGAGCAATTAACTCTGTATTTGAGCGATGCTTACCGCCAATCATTCCATCTGCAACAACTGCTGATAGGAGAGATTCTACACCACCGAGCAAAGCAATAATAAATGCAGGAACCAAATATGTAGACAAATTGGATACTTCAAAATTTGGAAGAGAGAAAGTAATATCATTTGGTATTGTGCCAAAAAATGTTTCTATTGTTGTAACAGGAAGATTGAAAAAGTATACTAAAAGTGTGATTGAAACGATTGCAATAAATGATCCTGGAATCTTAGTAGTAATATGTTTAAACTTAGTAGTTATTAAAATTGTACTAGCGGTAATAGCTAAAGCATATAGATTTGTATCATCAATGTGTTCAAAATAAACTACCCATTTTTCAAAAAACTCTGATGGAAGTTTTTCTATATCTAATCCCAAAGCATCTTTAATTTGTGTTGTAAAAATAACCAAAGCGATGCCACTTGTAAAACCAACAATCAATGGATGAGGAAAGTATCTTAATAAATTACCTAACTTTAATAATCCAAATAGTATTAATATCACTCCTGCCATTATTGTTGAAATCAGAAGTCCATCAATTCCATATTGTTCAATTATTCCATATAAAATAATTATAAAAGCGCCCGTTGGACCACCAATTTGTACTTTGCTTCCACCAAGTAGAGATATAATAAAACCTGCAACGATAGCAGTAATAATACCTTTTTCCGGTGAAACACCAGATGCAACAGCAAAAGCAATAGCAAGGGGTAATGCAACAATACCAACAATAATACCTGCAATTACATCCGCATAAATCTGTTCTTTTGAAATACCATTTTTTATTACTGTAAAGAATTTTGGTTTAAACATTTAGTTAAACTTCATCTTTTTCATCTTCATACTTTCTCTCATTTGCAAACTTATCAAAAAAGCCCATCTCTACACAGCCCATACAGCCATGTCCTGCTTGAACAGGCCAGCTAGTGCCTCCGTTAAACTTCATAGTCGGGCAGTTTACAATAGTATAAGCTACTTTACAACCCATCTCAAATAAACAAAAACCTTATTAAGCACAAAAATCTCCCCAAT
>JAQIBW010000096.1 GCA_027858865.1 Sulfurimonas sp.
ATATCGAAGTATTTTTTATATTTGTAACTACTATTTTCTAGCAGATTATAAAAAAAATGTTTTTTTCTTTGATAAGCTTCCGACGTATTTATAAAATATGCAATATCTATAATCAAACGCTTAAACAAAATTCATCTACCCCAGTTTTGCTTTTAAGACTTCATTGACAGATTGTGGGTTAGCACTACCTTTTGAAGCCTTCATAACTTGACCGACAAAGAAGCCAAAGAGTTGTTCTTTACCGCCTTGGTACTGCTCAACTTTTTGAGGATTTGCATTGATAATTTCATCACACATAGCTTCAATAGCCCCTGTATCACTTACTTGTTTTAGTCCTAGAGCATCTATCACTCCATCTACATCTAAGTTTTCTTCCATAAGTCTGTCTAGAACTTCTTTAGCGGCTTTTCCACTTATAGTTTTATCTTCTATACGCTTAACCAAGTGACCAAGTTTTTTAGCATCTACAGGAGAGTTTGTTATATTTACATCACCTTTTAGACGACCTTGAAGCTCAGTAGTTAGCCATGTAAGAGCATTTTTAGCAGTGATTCCTTCTTGCATCATAGTCTCAAAAAAGTGAGCCATTTCAACGCTTGATGTAACAACACTTGCACTGTAGTCATTCATGCCATAATCTTTAACAAATCTGGCCATTTTTTCATCTGGGAGTTCAGGGATTTTAGAATATATTTCTAACATCTCATCCGTTACTATGGCCTTCAGTAAATCTGGCTCTGGAAAATAACGATAATCTGCTGCTTCTTCTTTACCCCGCATAGAACGAGTCTCTTGTTTTACCTGATCAAAAAGTCTAGTCTCTTGAGCTATCTCTTGCTCGTAAACACCATCTTCCCACGCTTCTCTCTGGCGAGCAACTTCAACTTCTATAGCTTTTTGTATAAATTTGAAACTATTTAGATTTTTGATCTCAACACGAGTGTAAAGTTTCTCTTCACCTTTTGGTCTAATAGAAACGTTTACATCAACACGAAAACTTCCCTCTTGCATATTTGCATCGCCTATGTCCAAGTAACGAATTATTGAGTGAAGTTTTTTAAGGTAAAGAATAACCTCCTCTGCACTTCTCATATCTGGTTCTGAAACTATTTCTAAAAGTGGAGTACCTGAACGGTTTAAATCAACTTTAGAAATATCACCTTCATGTATGTTTTTACCAGCATCTGCTTCTATATGCGCGCGATTTATTCTAATAATTTTATGATTTCCGTCTTCAAAGTCTATTTTTAAAGTACCATGTTCAACTATTGGCGTGTAAAGCTGAGTAATTTGAAAAGCACTAGGAGAATCAGGATAGAAATAAGACTTTCTATCAAAAAATGATGTCTGATTTACAGTAGCATCTATAGCAGTACCAAGCATAATAGACTTATGTAAAACCTCTTTATTTAATACTGGCAAAGCACCAGGAAGGGCTAAACAAGTTGGACAAGTATTTGTATTTTGTTTATGATTAAAACTGGTTGGGCACGAGCAAAAAAGTTTTGTTTTTGTGTTTAGTTGTACATGGACTTCTAGTCCTATAACTACTTCAAACATATATTTCCTTGGATAAATAATAATTAATTATCTATTTTATCCAATTTTTGCTTTAAAGTGTTTTATGAGGCTTGTTCAGAGTGTATATTTTTTCTAAAAGTTCAGTCTGTTTTATAGCTTCATCAAGTCTCTTTCTATTTATAGCAAAAGAGTCCAGTGCTAAGATTAGGAAAAAAGCGACAACAACAAAAACAACTGTAGTAAAAAGAGCTAAAGAAAAGCCGAGGAAGAGAAAAACTTTAAAAGTTATAAGAGCACCAAAAATGACTATAGCCCATGATGCTCCAAGCAAAAAACTTATAATTCTATCGAATTTATCTTTTTGCATATTGTCTTAGTAAGACTTAGTGGTCTTCGATAGCTACTGCAGAACCAAGGTAAACAGTTGTAAGCATCATAAAGATAAACGCTTGCAAGAATGCCATGAAAGTAAGTAGAGCAAATGGAACCATTGGAAGTATCCAAGGAGCTAGCATCAAGATTACCATTAAAAACATATCATCACCTTTTACATTTCCAAAAAGACGGAAAGAAAGAGAGATAAGACGAGAAAAATGAGAAACAATTTCGATTGGAAACATTAACCAATATAGCCACCAAACTGGACCCATAAAGTGTTTGAAGTACTTAATAACACCTTGACGACGGATACCTTCAAAGTTATAGTAGACGAATACTACTAGCGCAAGTGTTAAAGGCATTTCTAAAAATGCAGTTGGAGCTTCAAAACCTGGAACAACACCGATTAAGTTAGCTATACCAACAAAAAGACCGATTGTAGCAACAAGTGGAAGATAACGACGAGCATTTTCAGCACCCATTACATCTTTACCCATTTGAAGAACACCACCGATATATGCTTCCATTAAGTTCTGTGTCCCCTTAGGAACAAGTTGAAGGTTTGACATTGCTGCTCTTACGATTAGTAAAGCGATTCCAGCAGATAAAAGCATGTGCGTAATGTAGATAAAAGTCTTATCGTGAGATATTAGACCAAAAAATGTGAATAATTCACCCATAGGTGTACTCCCTGTCTCAAATTAATTGCGTGATTATAGTCTAACTTGCATTAAATTATAATAAATTATTTACTTTTTAGCCT
>JAQIBW010000245.1 GCA_027858865.1 Sulfurimonas sp.
ATTTTTAACAAAACTATAGATAATAACCACTTCAAAAAGTATTTTCTCTCCCATCGTTATGGCTTTATCAAAGGAGTAATCTCCCATAATATCACCTGCTAGACAAGTATTTCCGCCAAAACGGTAAGTAAACTCTTTCTCACCGGCTTCACCGGAATCTCTTACATCTGCACGGTAAGGCATAGCAAGTGTGTCTGGCATGTGTGCTTCCGCTGAAGTGTCAAGTATGGCTATCTTCATACCGTTATCAATAATATCTAAAACAGAACTTACTAAAACTCCGGTTTCCCAACCAACAGCTTCTCCTGGTTCAAGATAAACTTCTACATCATATTTAGATTTAAACTCTTTGATAATTCTGATTAGTTTATAAACATCATAACCCTTTTTTGTTATGTGATGCCCACCACCAAAGTTGATGTATTTTAGACCCTTAAAGTACTTAGAAAATTTCTCCTCAAAAGCATTTAAAACACCTTCAAGTTCATCAGCTCCCTGTTCACAAAGAGCGTGGAAGTTAAGTCCGTCGATATGTTTTAAAACTTCCTCATCAAAGTTTGCAAGAGTAGTTCCCAGACGGCTGTAGATGCCACAAGGGTTGTATATCTCCTTTGGAGATGCAGAGTATTCAGGGTTTATACGAAGAGAGATGCTGACATCTGAGTTAATATCTTTTACCCTCTTGGCATATTTAAAGAGTTGACTCGGTGAATTAAAGACGACATGATTTGAAATTTTAGCTATTTCATCTATATCTTCATCTTTATATGCAGGAGAGTAAGTATGTACTTCTTTGCCAAATTTCTCACGAGCTAGTTTTGCTTCATACAGTCCGCTTGAAGTACAGCCGTGCAAATACTCTTTTATCTGAGGAAATGTGCTCCACATAGCAAAGCCTTTAAGAGCCAGAATTATCTTTGCTCCACTCTCTTTTTGAACATAGTCAAGCAGTTTTAGATTATTTTCTAAAAGTTCTTCTTCACAAATATAACATGGTGTTTTAATATTTTCAAGATTTTTCATAAGTTTCTTTAATCCTATGTGCAATATGTCTAAAATAATCAGAATCAAGATTCATATCTTCAACCAACAGACACGCTTTTTCAATAGACTTATCTGTTAGTATTTCTTTTACATTGACTGCAGTTCTTACAATATGTAGTGTATCTATGTAGTACTCCATCTTGAATCCATCATCATGTTTAAAATCTAAACCCTTTAACATATCCACGTACAATGGTTCAAGATTCCAATGCTCAAATAGCAAGCCGCTTATATAGTATGAAGTAGTATCTAATAAAGAATGTTCATATTCTTCAATACTGCTACTCTCTTTAAGACCTTTTTTAAACTCTTTTACATAATCGCTAGTTTCTATCTCGCGTACAAGTATCAACTTTCCAGCTTCCATAACAAGTGCTAATGGAGCTAAAAACTGAGCATGTCTAAGGTCAACTTTTGAGTACCACTGAAACATTAAAGCACTTTGAAGATGGCACACATCGTTAAACTCAGAACTTGAAATCCCATATGATGATGTATTGGCTTTTAGAGCTTCCATAATAGAGTAGTTCATCACAAGACCGTAGACAATCTCCGTACCAAAAAGAGTTACAGCTTGAGATATAGATGCTATTTTTCTAGAGAATCCATATATAGGTGCGTTTATCATTTTTAATATATTTAGAGTCAGGAGTGCATCTAATTCTATGATTCGAACCAATTTTATGATATCAACATTCTCTGCTCCCTCAGCATATAACTGCTGCACAAAAACAGTAGCATTTGATAATGGAGGAAGAGAGTTTATTCTCTCAACTATAGCATCAAATTTCATTTTATACTTCTAACTCTTTTATCTGCCAAGGAAGACCTTGAGAGTTCATCTCATCCATAAATGGATCAGGATCCATTTGTTCCATATTGAACACACCTACTCCGCTCCATTTACCTTGTAGCATAAGCTTAGCACCTATCATAGCAGGAACACCTGTTGAGTATGAAACACCTTGAGAATTCGTCTCAGCGTAACAATCTTCATGGTCTTTTACTTGGTAAATGTAAATTTTCTTTTTAACACCATCTTTAATGCCCTCAACTAAAACACCGATATTTGTTTTTCCAGTAGTTCTAGGTCCAAGTGAAGCTGGGTCTGGAAGAAGAGTCTTTAAAAATTCCATAGGAATTATTTTTTGCCCCTTATGCTCAATAGGCTCAATACCTAACATCCCTACATTTTCTAAACACTTCATATGAGTCAGATAACTCTGTCCAAATGTCATAAAAAATCTAATACGCTTTAGACCTTTAATATGTTTTACAAGAGACTCCATCTCTTCATGATAAAGAAGGTAACTGTCTTTAGGTCCAACTTCAGGATAATCCCAAACTTGCATAATTTCCATAGGTTCAGTCTCTATCCACTCACTATTTTCCCAGTAACGACCCTTTGCACTTACTTCACGAAGGTTTATCTCAGGATTGAAGTTTGTAGCAAAAGCGTAACCGTGATCACCTGCATTACAGTCTAGAATATCTATAGTATGTATCTCATCAAAGTAATGTTTTTGAGCATAAGCACAAAAGACATTTGTAGCTCCAGGATCAAATCCGCTTCCAAGAAGTCCCATGATTCCAGCTTCTTTAAACTTAGCATCTCTTTGCCACTGAAGTTTGTATTCAAACTTAGCTTCATCTGGATGCTCATAGTTTGCAGTATCAAGATATGGAGTTTTTGTAGCTATACACGCGTCCATAATTGTTAAATCTTGATAAGGAAGAGCAACATTGATAACAATATCTGCACTGCATGAATTTATAAGCTTGATAACTTCATCAGTCACATCAGCATCTACTGTTGTTATTTCAATGTCAGCATCCGGGAAATCACCTTTAATAATCTCACATCTGCCAATACTTCTACTCGCCAATACTATTTTTCCAAATACATCTACATTTTGTATACACTTGTGTACAACCACACGGCTAACACCGCCTGCACCAATAATTAAAGTTGTCATAATTTTTTCCTAAATTTTATTTATACTAAATTAAATGCCACTGCCAAAACAAAAAACCAAATA
>JAQIBW010000173.1 GCA_027858865.1 Sulfurimonas sp.
ATCTTAGTTAGAATGTACAATCTAAAAGGAGAAACAATGAATAGAATTGTGAAAATAGCACTGGCTGCTATGTTATTGCTAGGAATGGGTGCTGTTACGCTTAATGCAGATGGTGCAAAAGGTCAAAAACTTTATCTTAAAAAACTTAAAGGTTCTTGTAACATGAATGGTGTCAAGATGGCTGGTCAGCATTCTCAAGATGAGTGGGAAACTTTAAAAAATGAAGGTAAGCTTGTAGACGAATTAAAAAGAATTTGTCCATCTGTTAAAGATAAAGCTTTAAAAGATAAATATCTTGAGCACTACTATGATTTCTTTTTTGAGTATGCTAACGATAGCGGTAACGTTCCTTCTTGTTAATTAACTCTTGAGTCACATTACGTGACTCAACCCTCTTTCACTTAAGCCTCAAAACTACTTTTTTTATCTATAATTTGATATGCCAAGAATCAATGATTGCCAACAAGCTCGCTCAGAGATAACAGCCTTTACAAAATTCAGTAATAACTCTTTTGCTTATTCTACTAAATATCATGGTGCAAAAATCATTACTAAAGAAGAGTGCGGTGTTGAACTTAGTTATAAAAACGAAAATCTTAACTTCAACGCAACTGCAGTATGCTTCTCTGTAGATGCTAAACTCATTGCCTTTGCAACAACGACGCATCTTCACATAGCAAACATGCGAGATAAGCAAATCATTAAAAGCGTTTATCTTGATAATGAAAATTTAACTATATTATCTTTTGATCTATCTTCTACTTATGTCATTGCGGGAAACTGTGAGGGCAGAGTTCTTTTGTTTAAATATAACTCCGGTTCTAAGCTCGCTAGACTATGTTCTTTCCCTTATCAAAGACCAAAAACAAAAGTAAAAAACAACTTTGTTAGCGCTATTAGCTTTCATAAAAATCTTTTAGCGGTAAGTGGTTACGGTGGTGCAATCTTTATAATTGATATATATTCAGGAGCTAACAAAAGGGTACACCTTCATGGAACTTCACGTAAAAATGCTCTATTATTTTTAAATGAAAATATTGTTGTCAGTGGTGATAATGATGGTAATTTGCAATTTATATCCATACCAAATGACAATGTAATAAAGTGCATAAGTCTACCATTTAGAAAAACTAAGCAAATAATCTCTATACCTAATACAAAGTATTTAATAGTTCATGCAAATACAAATACAATGATTATTATTGACTCTAAAGAGTATAAAATCATTCATAATAATTACATAGAGTTTGAAGATGATATTCATGTCGTTGAAGCTCTTGATAGTAAAACATTGATTGTATCTCTAAAAAATCAAAAAATACTATATGTTGAGCTACCTAGTAGAGAAAGGCTAAGTTCTCTTATTCTCAATAACTCTCTAGATGCTGCTTACGCACTTATTGCAAGAGAGCCTATGCTGCAAGAGACTATAGAACATAGGTCTTTACAAAAGATGTATGACAAAGCTTATCTTGGTGCTGTAAATGCACTTATAAATCAAAACAAAGAGTTAGCTAATCAGTTAATGTTCATCTATAAAGATGTTGATGTAAAACAAGAGTCAGTAAGACTCCTTTTTAAATCATTTGAAAACTATAATAGATTCAAGACTCTCTACTTAGAGAAAAAGTATGCTCTTGCTTATGCAATGAGTACAAAATTTCCTGCTCTAAAAATGACAAAACAGTATGAAATTATGGAAACGAGGTGGAAAGAAACTTTCACTAATGCACAAAGGCATATACTGATGGGTAAGCCGGATTATGCTGAAGCTCTATTTAAAGAGTACATAACAGTCATAGCGAAGCGACCAATCATTCAGCTTATATTAAAACACAATGATCTTTTCATAGACTTTCTAAGAGCATTAGATAAAAAAGATTTTAAAAGAGTAAATGAAATAGCACGTATAAATAGCTTGTTTACTAAAATGCCAATCTATGAAACACTTGAGAATGATATTCAAAAATCAATAGTCAGAATAGAGGCTTACATAAAGAAGAACAAGATTGAGCTAGCTAAAAAGAGTTTGTCCAAAATAGATGGTACTCCTGGGTTTCACAAGAAGATTGAAGAACTTTACTCAATGTGTGATGATATGTTAAAACTTCAAGAGCTTTATAAAAAAGATGATTTTTACTCTTGTTATGAACTTATAGATACATTTGTGCATCTGAGCTTTAGTGAACTTGGAGAGCTTCTGCAAAAGCACTGGCTCAAACTAATGAATGAATGTGAGGAATTTGCACTCAAAGGAAATATCCAAAGTATAAAAGCTGTTTTAGGTGAATTAATCACATTAAATGGCAGAAAAGGTAGAATTGGTGACCTACTCAGAGTTAGTTTTCAGGTACAGATAAAATATTTTCTATCTAAAAAAAAGTTTAAGAGTGCTCAGAGCATTATTTATTCTTATGTAGACATATTTACCAAAGATAGTGAGATAAGCTCTTTAATGAGTAAGTATGAGTCTCTAACAGGTAAAAAGTTAGCTATAACACTTCCTCAAGATGAAAAACCATCTAGAGATAGCTGGAGAGAGTCAAAACTTATACTTGATTAGAAGACATAAGAGCCAATAGTTCAGCTAAACTATCTTCGTAACTTATCTGCTTATCTGAATCTTGAGACATGAATTTCTCCATACCTCCTTTTTTATCCATAGCTTCATCAAGTTCTGCATCTGTACCTTTTACATAAGCACCTATACGAATCAGCATCTCATTCTCTTTTAAAAGAGTGTAGAGTCTTCTAAACTTCATAACCGCTTGCAAGTGCTCTTTAGAGATGATGTCATTCATAACTCTAGATGCAGAGTTTAAGACATGAATAGGAGGATAAATACCAAAATCTGTAAGTTCACGAGATAGTACTATGTGTCCATCTAAAATAGAACGTGATTGATCTGCAATAGGATCACTCATGTCATCACCCTCGATTAAAACAGTAAAAAAAGCTGTAATGGACCCTTTTCCCTCCTCTTTTCCCGCACGCTCCATAAGCTGTGGAAGAAGTGTTAAAGATGATGGTGGATAACCTTTTGAAGTCGGTGGTTCACCAAGTGCGAGACCGATTTCTCTTTGTGCCATTGCAAATCTTGTTACGGAGTCCATCATGAAAAGAACATCTAAGCCCTGATCTTTAAAAAACTCTGCAACACTCATAGCTGCAAAAGCTCCATACTTTCTCATAAGTGGAGAGTCATCTGAAGTCGCTACTATGATTACAGTATTTTTTAAATCTCCGCCTAGATTTTTTTCTATAAACTCCGGAACTTCCCTTCCTCTCTCACCAATAAGTGCTACAACTTTTATAGGCGCAGTAGAACCTTTTACAATCATTCCCATAAGAGTAGACTTACCAACCCCACTTCCTGCGAAGATGCCAAGTTTTTGACCCTTACCACAGGTAAGTAGTCCATCTATACTCTTTACACCAACACTAAATATTTCATCAATCATTCCTCTTTTCATTGCAGCAATTGGAGCTTTAATGATTGGTGATAATGTTGTGTTATTGATACTACCTTTTCCATCTATTGGACGCATGAAAGGATCAACTACTCTTCCAAGAAGAGACTCGCCGACAGGAATATTCATACCGGTTTGATCTAAAAAGACTCTATCACCTGAACAGAATCCCTCTACAAAACTAAATGGTGTAATAAAAAAAGTAGCCCCATCGATTTCTGTTACCATACCTACTGTCTCTTGAGCAGAATTGTTTGAGATAATTTTTACCATATCACTAATACTTACATTTAGCCCCGTAGCTGTAACAATGGTAGCATTAATTTTAACAACCTCACCAAATGCAACTGAGTAGTTTTTTGATGAGATTTTATCTTTGAGGGATTTAAAAGGCATGGCAAGACACTTTTAGTATCTAGTACCAGTAGGAGAATTAATCAGAGAGAAAAATTCACTTCTTGTTTTTTGATCTTTTTTGAAAAGACCACGAAGTGCGCTAGATGTAGTTGTGGAGTTTATCTTCTCTACACCACGCATCTCCATACACATGTGACGAGCCTGAATGACTACTGCTACGCCTTTTGGTGCAATAGCATCCATAATCGCATCTGCTATCTGCTCCGTCAGTTGTTCTTGAATCTGCATACGACGAGCAAACACATTTACAACTCTTGGTATTTTAGATAGTCCTACGACTTTTCCATCTGGAATATAAGCAACATGAACACGACCTATAATAGGTAGCAGATGATGCTCACAAGTAGAGTAAAACTCTATATCTTTTAAAAGTACCATTTCATCGTTAGAACTTGTAAACAGTGCTTTTTCTAAAATCTCTTTTGGATTTTCTTTGTATCCGCCATATATGAACTCATATGCTTTTCTAACCCTAGAAGGAGTCTCTAAGAGTCCTTCTCTTGTTGGATCTTCATTCACATGAAGCATCATAGTTTTTACAGCGTTTTCAAACTCTATATCTTCATTCTTATTCAAAGTGTTGCCTTTAAAGATATGTCCTACGATACTAAAACATGAGGAACTATCAGTGGATATTTCTTCATTTTTCTAAAGATATGTTTTCTTACGATTTGACGAAGATCATTCTCTAGCGCTCTAGGATTTTCAATCTGTCCATCTTTAACATGTAACAAAAAGTTTTCTAAGATATCTTCCATCTCTTTTGCAAAAGCTTTATCTTGTTTGTCTGCGACGATACCAAATGTAGTAACTTTTGGTTTTTCAAGCATCTTTGTATGTTTCCCATCAACCTGTGCAACAATCATAACGATACCGTCAGATGCAAGTTTTTGACGGTCAAGAATGATGTCATCTTCAATCTGATGATTGTTTTGATTATCAATATACGTTTTACCAGTTTTAACTGTTTTTACTTTACGCATATATTTTGGAGCAATCTCTATCTGATCACCATCAGTCATAATCATGATA
This sequence comes from Sulfurimonas sp., assembly GCA_027858865.1. GTDB lineage: Bacteria > Campylobacterota > Campylobacteria > Campylobacterales > Sulfurimonadaceae > Sulfurimonas. The sequence continues at coordinate 4,920 of JAQIBW010000173.1, forward strand.
TTTCTTTCAGGAACACCACACATCATACCTGTCTCTTTATGTGCCATAACATGGTTATACTCACCATGAACTGGTAAAAAGAACTTAGGGTTTGTAAGACGAAGCATAAGTTTTTGCTCTGGAATAGAAGCGTGACCAGATACATGTATGTCTTTTTCTCTTGAGATTGTAGCACCTGCACGTTGCAGATGATTTAACATACCAGAGATAGAACCTTCATTACCAGGAATTGCACGAGATGAAAGAACGATTAAATCTGTTGGCTTAATTTTAACATGTCTGTGCTCACCTATTGACATTCTAAATAGCGCTGAACTTGGTTCACCTTGTGAACCTGTTGTAACTATAAGAACCTCTTTATCATTTAGATGTGAGACTTGATCTGGCTCTACAAAAGCACTTTTTGGTAGTTTAATATAGTCGTACTGCATTGCAATCTCAATATTACGTTCCATTGAATGACCGATTACACATATTTTACGACCATATTGAATACCATACTGTATAGCTTGAAGAACACGGTGAATGTTTGAACTAAAAGTTGAAAGTAAAATACGACCTTCAGCTTTAGCAAAAACTCTATCTAATGCAGGTGCAACACTTAACTCTGATGGAGTTGGTAGCGGATTGTAAGAGTTTGTTGAATCACTTAAAAGACATAGAACACCTTTCTCACCGTAGTGAGCAAGTCTATGCAAGTCTGCTGTATAACCATCTATAGGCGTATGATCTATTTTAAAGTCACCAGTGTGAATGATTGTTCCAGCTTCGGTGGTAATCGCTAATGAAGATGAATCTAAGATAGAGTGAGTCATGTGCATCCACTCAATTTTAAAATCTTCACCAATATCATAAACTTCTCTTTTTACAACTGGGTTAAAGTATTTTCTACAATCTTTAATATGGTGCTCATCAAACTTATTACCAATCATTGCTAAAGGAAGTGGTGTCGCATAAATTGGAAATTGCATCTCTTTGTAAAGATATGGCATTGCACCAATATGATCTTCGTGAGCATGAGTAATAATAACCGCTTTAATCTTATCTTTGATTTGGCGTAAATATGCGAAATCTGGTATTAAAATATCTACACCGTGCATATCTTCATCTGGAAAACTCATACCGATATCAATTAAAATAGCTTCTTTATCCGTTTCAATTACGGTAATATTTCCACCGATTTCACCAAGTCCACCAAGTGGAGTAACACGCACTTTTGACTTAGAGTTTAAATCTAGTTTATAGTGTGGGTTAAGTCTTTGCTTATGAGCTTCTTGATTTTTAGCCACAAATGCTTTTAAATTTTCATCAGTTGGCGTAGGTTGTCTACGATGACGATTACGATTTTTATTTTTGTTTTGAGCAGTACTTGGCTTTGCAGCTTTGTTCTCACTATTGTTAGCATTAGCACTTGGCTTAGCAGCATTGTTGTTTCTGTTGCCGTTGTTATTCGGTCTTCTGTTGTTATTTGGTTTGCGGTCTGATTGAGGGTTAGTTTCCTGATTCCCTTGATTCTCTTCTGCCATCCAAACTCCTTTATATTATTTAGTACAAGAAAGGAGCTAAGCCCCTTTCTTTACGCTAACGCTAAGTTTTCCTCAGCGGAAGGCTCACGCACAGCAAAGCCGTGCTTACATTATTTTCATTTTTTTATAGAGCTGGTGATAGTCTTGGGTAGAAACTTGATGAGGGCGTATCGTTAATGTAAGGTCTAGCTCAATAAAAGCTACTTCAAGCATACTTTTTTCATACTTTACTGATAGATTTTTCATAAGGGTTTTTCTGGGTTGCTTAAATGCAACTCTAAGCAAGTCCTCAAAATCCTCATTATTTCTATCAGCATTTTTTCGTATAAGAAAAACAGCAGAGTCTATTTTTGGCGGAGGTTCAAAAGCAGTTGGTGGAACTTGCACGACGATATGTGCTTCTCCTATACTTTGAGTTATTACACTCAAAGATCCAAATACCTTTTCACCTGCTGTCGCGCAAAATTTCTTTGCTACTTCAAGTTGAACCATTACAAGTATATTTTTACACATTGGATCTGCGAGTGCTTTCAATATGATGTTTGTTGCTATATAATATGGCAAATTTGCCACTAAATCATACGGCTCATCAATAAGGCTACTCTGCCAAGTTTGTAGAACATCCCCACAATTTATGTGGAGTCGCTTGGTGGCAATCTCTTCTTTAAATGTACTTTGTAATAGTTTACACAAATCGGTATCGACCTCAAAAGCTTCTACGCTTTTGACATCAACTAAAAATTTAGTTAAATCACCTAAGCCAGGGCCAATTTCTACGATTTTATTATCGTTTTTGGGCATCGCTTCGACTATTTTTCTTAATACTGCTTCGTCTTTTAGGAAATTCTGTCCGAATTTCTTCTTAGCTACTACGCTATGTTTATTCATGGATAGTAGTGTATAGTAATTTTACTTAGAATAAGTTAACATTCAGGGTAAATTTTGCTATTCACTTAAAATAATCCTAAATCAGTTCTTTAATTCTATCTTCTGAAACTGCTATCAATCTTCTCTCTAATCTATTTAATTCTTCTAGAAGCTCTTTGGAAATGATTTCTAAATTAGCATAATATTGCTTTGCCTTGTCAGCTTCATAATCCTCTACAGTAGTTTTCTGTCCGAAAAGTTTTGAAAAAAATCCGCCTTTTGGTTTGTTGAAGTATATGTTAAAGATGTTCATATAAACATCATGTAGATTAAAGTGAAGTCTTTCTATCTTGACCATACATTCCACAGGATTATTAGAAAGAGCATTCAAGACTTGTCCTTCAGAATAAAACCACTGACCGAACTTGCATTCTGTGGAATCTACAGGAATAGAATCCTCTTTTACATCAATACCGTTTATAAGAAGTTTTGCTTTTTGCACCCATTTTATATGAGCAGATTTAGCAGCTCTTAGAT
>JAQIBW010000137.1 GCA_027858865.1 Sulfurimonas sp.
AAACCAAATAACTTTCTTTTCAATTTAGAAACAAATGATGAGATTGGAATTATTAACAGATCCGCAAATATCATGGTTAAAAAACTCACAACATATATAGACAACACAAAAGACTTAAATGCAACTATCTTACAAAAAGAATCTCACTTAAAAGAAGCACAAAGAATGGCTAAAGTTGGAAGTTGGGAGTATAATGTTGTTGATGAAAACCTACTACTGAGTGATGAAATATATCGAATTTTGGGAGTAAAATTTGGTACTATAATAAAATGGAATGATTTTTAAATTTTATCTCAGAACAAGATTATGAGAGAGTTATAAAAGTCATTGATGATTCCGTTAAGCATGGTTCTAAATTCAATATCAAATATGCTATAACTCTACAAAATAAAAATGAGATTTTTGTACAAACAAGAGGTAAAGTTCGCAAAAAAGCAGGTGGTTATGTTAGGATTACAGCGGTAAGCATGGATATTACAAACGACATCAAAAACAAAAAGACCATTGAAAAACTTGCTTATTATGACTCTTTAACTGGTCTTGCCAATAGAACACTTCTTAGAGATAGGATGAACAAAGCCATTCAATCTGCAAAAAGAGAAAAAACAAAACTAGCCATAATATTTTTAGACCTTGATCACTTTAAACTTATCAACGATACACTTGGGCACAGTGTTGGTGATGATTTACTAATTCATATAGCAGAGATATTAAAAGTGCATATAAGAGAGTCTGACACTCTTGCAAGACTTGGAGGTGATGAGTTTGTTATCCTTCTTCCCTCAGTTAAATCAAATATTGACGCACAAAATGTAGCTTCTAAAATTCAACAAACTCTACAAAGTAAGCACGATATTGGGAATCATCAACTATATATTACTTCAAGTATAGGAGTTTCACTTTATCCAAATCATGGAGAAGATGCAGAAGAGCTGATTAGAAATGCAGATACAGCGATGTATGAAGCTAAGAATAGTGGTAGAAACAACTATAAAATCTACTCAAAATCTATGGGCAACTACATTGATCAGCAGATGCATCTTGAGAAAGACCTTATTCAAGCTGTCAAGAACAAAACTGGCATCGAAGTATTTTATCAACCAAAAATAGACTCTATTAGTAGCTTTATATCTGGAGCAGAGGCATTGGTAAGATGGAGGCATCCAACCAACGGCATGATTTTTCCAGATCAGTTTATACATATTGCTGAGAGTACTGGTCTGATGATTGAACTTGGAAATATTATTATTGAAGAATCAATTTTCCAAGTTCAAGAGTGGAATAAACTAGGTCTTGTAGGATTAAAAATTGCCATAAACCTCTCTGCTAGACAGTTTCAAGGCTCTAACTTAGTAACATTTATCTCATCTATGTTACTTAACTATCAAGTCAGTCCCTCGCAAGTTGAGTTTGAGATTACAGAGACTCTCTCTATGACGAACATGACAAATACTCTAAGAATTCTTACAGAGTTAAAAGCAATAGGAGTTTCTATCGCCATAGATGATTTTGGGACAGGACACTCTTCTCTAGCTTATCTCAAAAAATTTCCTGTAAATACATTAAAGATAGACAGATCATTTGTTATGGATATAATAGAAAATGATGAGGATAAAACAATAGTTCAGACTATTATTTCTATGGCACACTCTCTAGGATTAAATACTGTTGCCGAAGGAGTAGAGACTTTAGAACATGTAGAACTGCTTCAAAGCATGGACTGTGACCAACTTCAAGGGTACTATTTTTCAAAGGCTATACCTAAAGATGAGTTTACAAAATTTATACAAAATTATATACCAAATAATTAACATATTAAGATATAATTTCATTAATAAAATATAAAAGATACTGATGGACTACTTACAGATAAAAAGAGTTAATTCTCTAAATGGAAATATTAAAATCTCTGGTGCAAAAAACGCATCCCTTCCACTAATTGCAATGACTATCCTTGCAAATAATAGTGTTCATATTAAAAACTTGCCTCATGTTGCAGACATAAATACTCTTTTAAAGCTTTTATCTAACCTTGGTGCACAGTGTGACTTCCATGATGATAAAGTTGTAGTTGATACATCTACTCTTACGCAGACAAAAGCAACTTATGACATTGTAAAAACTATGCGAGCTTCTATCCTTGTTTTAGGACCAATACTCGCTAGATTTGGTCACTGTGAAGTATCTCTTCCTGGTGGTTGTGCAATTGGACAAAGACCTGTTGATCTTCACCTCAAAGCTTTAGAGCAAATGGGCGCAAAGATAAACATAGAGGCAGGTTATATTCAAGCAACTGCTCCCAATGGTCTAAAGGGATGTGATATCATCTTTGATAAGATTACGGTAACTGGAACTGCAAACATCGTAATGGCAGCAGCTCTAGCATCTGGGAACACAACATTAACAAATGCTGCTAGAGAGCCTGAAGTAGTTCAACTATGTGAGATTCTTAATGCCAGCGGAGTCCAAATAGATGGAATAGGTACAGCTGTTTTAACTATTCACGGAACTAATGGCAAACTTGTAAACATAGAAGAGTTCTCAGTTATACCAGATCGTATCGAAGCAGGTACATATCTTTGTGCCGGAGCTATTAGTCGTTCTGAGCTAACTCTAACTCATGTAAATCCTCATCATCTTGGTTCTGTTTTAGCAAAGCTTGAAGAGATGGGAAGTAGATTTACGATTACAAAAGATAATATCACTATTCACCCCTCAAAGGTAATTAAACCTATAAAAATTGTAACGCAAGAGTATCCGGCATTTCCAACAGATATGCAAGCTCAATTCTTAGCCCTTGCGACTCAAGCAAATGGAACTTCTATCATAGAAGAGAGACTATTTGAAAATAGGTTTATGCATGTCAGTGAGCTGCAAAGAATGGGCGCTGATATCTCTTTAAACGGAAGTGTTGCGACTATAAATGGTGGAACACAACTAAGTGGAACGGATGTTATGGCAACAGACTTAAGAGCTTCTAGTGCTCTTGTTTTAGCCGCCCTTGTCGCAGACGGAATAACAAATGTACATAGGATTTATCATTTGGATCGTGGTTATGACGCTTTAGAGAAAAAGCTTGAAGGGGTTGGAGCAAATGTTAAAAGACTAAAAGAATAATGCCTTTGGCTTTGAGCGTAGTGAATATTTTTTGCCTTAAGCTTCAATGTAAGGAATATTTTTCTTTAGAAAAATGTTCACTGGAATTGGAAAAAAGCTTATGGTAGAAAATGTTCACCGAAGTTCAAGAACAGAGACAACGGTACATATTTTTATTTAAATATTATCATCTCGTAGATGCTTTTTTTTGTTACTAACGCCTTATCTGGAGATACTGAGTGATTATTTTGCGCACGCGCTACTTTATGACGAAGTTCTGCAATCTCAGCCTCCATATCATCAACATTTTCTTTAAGTCTAAGAATAATATCAACACCAGCCAAGTTAACGCCAAGCTCACGAGTTAGTCTAAGTATAAGCTTTATCTTGTCTATATCTCTTTGGGAGTATAGTCTTATACGACCATTTGAACGAGATGGGCAGATTAAATTTTCACGCTCATACTGTCTAAGAGTCTGAGGGTGAATATCTAGAATCTTAGCAACTATACTAATCAAATAAACCGGTTCGTCATACTGATGTATCAATGTATCTCCTTACTCGTTAGGTAGTTTTTCTTTCATCATCTCAACTAAGTCGGCATCTAGATTATCAACTTGAGGTAAAACAATGTTTGCTTCAAGA
>JAQIBW010000131.1 GCA_027858865.1 Sulfurimonas sp.
TTATTAGAGGACCTGTTTGTAAAGGTCAGATAGCACTAAATGTTATAAGAGATAATTTTTGGATTATGTTTATGAATCCGGATTCTGATCTCTCTATAAGGGAAAATGGATTTTTAAAACAAGAGTATGAAAATCTAAAAATGCCAATAGGTAAGGGTAGTACGGTTAGGTTAATAAATACTTTTAGTGATGAAGATATAGATGCCGCTATTAAATATAACCAAAATAGGCAAATCCTATATGACGCAACTTATAAAGATGGACTAAATATGGATAGCATCTGGAAGGGTGATAATGATAAAAGTACACCTCTTTTAACAGTGTACAGACACTTTAATAGTGCTTCTGTCCATAAAGGTGCGCTTGGAGGACTTCCAAAGAGTGCTTGGGTTATAGACTATCCTCTTTTTGAGAGAATATACTATGCACTGGTGGCAGGTTTTGATGTTTATGGTAATGTGGGACATCAAATCTCTGTCCGTCGTTATATGAACAGACTCAGAGTCGAAGGTGAGACTAACTTTATAAACTTACTACCAAAAGAAGATAGAACAGATACTTTAGCTTCTTGGTACCTAAACGCAGATTATGCTGAAAATCATTTTCTCTCAAAAAATGAAACTGCTATAGATTATGAAAAGATTGATTCTAAGCGTGAGTTAATAGAAAAAGTAGTAAATAATCATCTTTTAAAGTCGTGTAGTATAAAGTTTGATGAGTTGAATTATATGTATTCAAATGAAAGAGTACCTAATCTTCCAGAAGAGTATATTACCCGTGCTGATTATAAGCAGGCCTTTAAATCTTTAGTAAAGAATGGGTTGTCGTTTATCCGAGTTGTAAATGGTCAAGATTCAAACTTGGCATATCTTAGGATTAAAAATATTCCTAATTCAGAGGATATGGTCTTTTCTGCTGTTGTGAACAGATGGCATGACAATGTTTCTTTTATGTTTGATGAAGAAGATAGTCTAGATCCAAATAAAGATGAGTTTGATTTTATTGATGGTTTTGTAGGTTCATATCCAAATTTATTTTTAGTTGTTGATTACAAGGATTTGCCTGATTTTTTTGATATGTTACATAACTATGATGAAAGTGAAAAATATGTAGCCAAATTTTTAAAGTATGGTGTAAACCGTGGTGATGATGATTTTTGGCAGACTTATGACTGGTTTCAAAAAAAGTTTTATAAAGATAATCCTCATGAAGCTGGGTTATTTGACCTTAATCGTTACTATCAGAGAGTTTTTTTGAAATAAGTTAAGCCTCTATTAGCTTATTTTGAATAGAATGTCTTTTTTAATCAAAGGCTAATTATGAAACAAGTTTTATCTCTCTTAAGCTCCATGAAAACAATGGCAATCTTGATGTCTATTTTTGCATTTGCTATAGGCTACGCTACGTTCGTAGAGAACGATTATGGAACTATAACAGCTAAGGCTGATATATATAATGCAAGATGGTTTGAACTTTTAATGGGAGTTTTAACTATAAATCTACTTCTAAATATTCATAAATACAAAATGTATACACTTAAAAAAGCTCCTATCTTTATTTTTCACGTGGCTTTTATTATTATAATTATTGGTGCTGCTATCACTCGTTATGTTGGATATGAAGGCACTATGCACATTCGTGAAGGCTCAAGCTCATCTACAATGACAAGCTCAGATACTTACTTTACAGTTGATGCTAAAGTAGGCTCAAAACATGAAGTTACATCTCAAGCACTATACCTTTCTAAAAAAAGTTCAAATAGCTTATCTAGTTCTTTAGAAATCGAGGGTAAAAAAGTTGATGTAGAGATGATAGAGTATATCCCAGATGCAGTAGAGACAACAGTCGCATCTGATACTGGTAAAGCAATGGCTTCTATGATGGTTACAGGAACGGGAAAAGGTGAGCCTGTCACTATAAGTGAAGGTGAGTTTTATGAGAGTGAAAATTTTGTATTAGATTTTAATTCAGGTAAGTCTTTTGACAAGATGGTTATATCTCTTTTCGTTGAAAATGATAAGTTCTTTATGAATCACAAAATGGCTCTTTCATACCTGAAAATGGATGATCAGTCTAAAGGTACACTAGAATCAAATGCTAAACAGCCTTTTACTACAAGGACTCTTTTTAGTACAGCAGGCGGTGGATTTGTTCTTAGAAATTTTTATGCTCATGCAGATAAAAAGATTGTAACAAATCCAAATGCATCTGCTCAAAGACCAGGTTATGATGGACTTAGATTTAAGATAACAGTTGATGATATCTCAAAAGATGTTCTGATATTTGGACAAGCCGGAAGAATGGCAAAAGAGTATCATAATGATATCAACGGGGTTGATGTTCACCTCTCTTATGGTTCAAAAAAACTTCAACTTCCTTTTGAAATTAAACTAAAAAAGTTTGAATTAGATAGATATCCAGGGTCAATGAGTCCTGCTTCTTATGCTAGTGAAGTTATCTTAGTAGATAAAGAAGAAAATATCGAAATGCCTTATAGGATTTTTATGAACAATGTTTTAGAACACCGCGGATATAGATTTTTCCAATCATCTTATGATAAAGATGAAAAAGGAACTATTCTTTCTGTAAATAATGACCCAGGAACTCTTCCTTCATATATAGGTTATTTTCTTCTGACTCTGGGAATGTTTTGGTCACTGTTTTCAAAACAAAATAGATTTGCACAGTTAGCGAAAAAAGCGAAAAAAGCTGCAGATGCAAAGTCTGTTGGAGCTATCATAGCACTTGGTCTTGTTCTTAGTTTAACCCCGTCATATGCAGAGGATTTAGATCCGGCTGTTAAAACTATTGTCTCTTTTGATAAAGAACATGCAACAAAATTTGCTCAGTTAGTAATCCAAGACAGTAGCGGTAGAATGAAGCCTATGGATACTCTCTCAACTGAGATATTAGCTAAGATTCATAGAGGTTCTCATATCAATGTCGGAAAGTATAAGCTAGACTCAAATCAAGTTATACTTGGAATGATGGTTAAGCCTGAATCATACCGTGACATTAAAATCATCTACACAAAAAATGATGAAGTTAATAAACTTATCGGTACTGCATCAGATGCTAAGTATGCATCTTTTGCACAGTTTTTTATTGACCCTGCAAATATGAGTGGATATAAACTAGCTGAGCTTGTAAATAATGCAGTTAGGAAAGAGCCAAAACATAGAGATATGCTTGATAAGGCGGTTCTAAAGGTTGATGAGAGAGTAAATATAGCTTACTCTGTTTATACCGGCGCTCTCATGAAAATGTGGCCAAAACCAAATGATGTAAATAACAAATGGTATCCTACTATTGAAGCTCTTCAAACTTTTACCCCTGAAAATGGTGAAAGATTAAGACTTGTTGCAGTCGAGTACTTTACATCTATAGATGCAGCACTAAATAGTGGTGACTGGACTAAGGCTAATACTGCAGTTGAAAAACTTGCAGAGTATCAAAAGTTTTATGGTTCAGAAGTTTATCCGGCTGAAAATAAAATCAAAGCAGAAATGTTTTACAATAAATCATACATCTTTGAAACTCTTTATCCATTTTACCTTTTACTCGGGTTTATACTTTTAGTGCTTAGTTTTGTGAAAATTATAAAACCAGCTTTTAAAATAGATATGTTTTCTAAAATGATACTTGGAGTTTTAGTACTATTCTTTATAGCACATACTTTTGGTCTTGGTCTGAGATGGTATATCTCAGGTCACGCTCCTTGGTCTAATGGTTATGAGTCCATGATTTATATCGGTTGGGCAACGGTTCTTGCAGGTTTTATCTTCTCGAAACGTTCATCTATGACTATGGCATCTACAGCTATCTTAGCTGGTCTTATTCTTTTTGTAGCGCACTTAAACTGGATGGATCCACAAGTTACAAACTTGGTTCCTGTTCTTAACTCATACTGGTTAAGCATCCATGTTGCGGTAATCACAGCTAGTTATGGTTTCCTTGGTCTTGGCGCACTTCTTGGGTTTGTAAGTATTTTACTGTTTATCATAAAAACTGAGAAAAACAACAAACACATTACACTATCTATTAAAGAGTTAAACTCTATCAATGAGATGGCTTTGATGGTTGGTCTTATGCTACTTACTGTTGGAAACTTCCTCGGTGGTGTTTGGGCAAATGAGTCTTGGGGTAGATACTGGGGTTGGGATCCAAAAGAGACTTGGGCACTTGTAACTATCTTAGTTTATGCAGTTGTTGTACACCTTAGATTTATCAAGTCTTTATATAGTGAGTTTAACTTTGCAGTTATTTCATTGATGGCATATACTTCGGTTGTCATGACTTACTTTGGAGTGAACTACTACCTTGCAGGACTTCACTCATATGCGAAAGGTGACCCTGTTCCTATTCCTGATTTTGTGCCTATAACTTATGCAATTATCTTTGTCTTAGTGGCACTGGCTTTTAGAAATAGAACATTAGCCAAGGTCTAAATACATGGAGTTTTCGGGCTTTAGTAAAAAAACACTCCCATTTTTGGAGTCCATTCGTCAAAACAATGACAAAGAGTGGTTTGAAGCTCATCGCTCACAATATGAACAATACATACTAAACCCTTCACGAGCTTTCGTTGAAGAGTTTGGTGAGCATCTGATGGCTCTTGAACCTACCATAACATTCTCTCCTAAAATAAACAAATCACTATTTAGAATCTATAGAGACACTCGTCGCATGGGAGCTATAAAAGTTCCTTTGAAACATCGCATAGGAATAATATTTTGGCAGGGTAACGGTAGTAGGATGCAAACATCATCTTTTTACCTGCACTTTTCTCCTGATGAACTTTTTGTAGCTGTGGGTGTTAGATGGTTTGAAAAGCCGATGCTCGATGCTTACAGAGAATACATCTTGGACGATAAAAGAAGAGCTAAACTTGCGAAAGTTTTAGATAGTCTTGAGAGTATGGGATATAAGACCATAGAAAAGGGATACAAGAGATACCCAAGATGTTTTAGTGCAGAGATGTCAGATGCAGACTTAAGTCTTTATAAGGGAATGGCAACATATAAAATTTTAGACCCAAAACTTATAGAAGATGGTGATAAACTTATAGATACTTTGTATAAAATATATGAAGAGATGCTACCATTACAGCAGATTGTATATGATATTAGTTTGAGAGTGAAAGAGGAATAACATTTGAAAAAAGAAGCAGTAATATTACTCAATATGGGTGGACCAAATAACCTTGAAGAAGTTGAGATGTTTTTGAAAAATATGTTCGCTGATAAGAACATACTGACAATGAAAAGTGACCTTTTAAGAAAGTTTATTGGTGGTATGATTACTTTTACAAGGACTGAAAGCTCACAAGATATCTACCGTCAACTTGGTGGAAAATCACCGATAGTTGGGCACACTAAAAACTTAGTAAGTAAGTTGCAGACAAGACTTGGTGAAGATGTTATTGTGGATTTTGTTATGAGATATACTCCCCCATTTGCAAACGAAGTTATAGAGAAAATAAACAAAGAAGAAGTTGAGAAGATATACCTTATTCCTCTTTATCCTCACTATTCTACGACTACAACAAAATCATCACTTGAAGATTTTGAAGAGTCTTATCATGATATTGGTGAAGACGCGATTTTAGTAGAGACAAAACACTTCTTTGAAAATAAAACTTATAATAAAGCGATTATAGAGCGAATAAAAGAGCAGGTTAGTGAGACTAAGTATGAAGATTATGACATAATATTTTCAGCTCATGGACTTCCTCAAAAGATTATAGATGCCGGAGATGTTTACCAACGTCATGTTGAGAAACATGTAGGTATTTTAAAGCAGATGCTCCAAGATGAAAAGATGAACTTTCATGAGACACATATTGCATACCAGTCAAAAGTCGGACCAATGGAGTGGTTAAAGCCATCTTTAGAAGATAAGCTTAAAACAGTTAGAAATAGGGGAGTTATAATCTTTCCAATAGCTTTTACTATAGATAACTCTGAGACAGACTTTGAACTTGATATAGAATATAGAGAGATAGCGGAAGAACTTGGCTTTAAAGAGTATAGAGTATGTAGATGTCCAAACGATAGTGAACTTTTTGTGGATACACTTCAAGAAATATATGAAAAGATGAAGTAAACAGTTATGAAAGTAGTTATTTTTGATATGGACGGAACACTGCTTGATTCCAAAAAAGACATAACTATATCTATAAACTACATAAGAGAACTTCACTATAACCTTCCTCCACTTACTGAAGAGTTTGTCGTTGAAGCTATAAATATGGAGGTAAGAAACCTTCCAAAGATGTTCTACGGTACAGAGCTTTACAATGAAAAAGATAAAGATGTCTTTGAGATTCATTATGCGATGCAGTGTACACAAAATCCCTACCTTTATTATGGGGTTAAAGAGACTTTAGAAAACTTGGTAGCAGCTGGAGTGAAAGTATCAGTCGCTACAAATGCCCCTACACCTTTTGCATCTAGAATGTTAAAACACTTGAAAGTTGATGGACTTTTTGATGTCATTATCGGTGCAGATCAGGTAACTATGTCAAAGCCAGATCCTCAGATGCTTCATGTTATACTTGATCACTATGGTTTTGATGAGACAAAAGATAGTGCTTGGATGGTTGGTGATAACTCAAAAGATATGTTAAGTGCTAAAAATGCAGGTATAGGTTCTATGTTTGCTACTTGGGGATTTACACCTGATGCTGAGCATGAGATAGTGATTTTTGAACCAAAAGAGATATTAGATATAGTTTTATAAATAAATATGATAAAATAACTGCAAATAACTTTAAGGGGACATTTTGTTTGATAGTGACTTACTCTTAGCTTTTGCATTTATGGCGATTCTCTTTTTACGACAGATATCTATACTAAAACAACCAAACAAGATAAACTACGCACCGCTTATGATAGTTATTGGTTCTATAAGTAGTGTTGTTCACTTCATTATTCATCCAGATATGACTGATATTATTTTACTTTTTAGAGAATCTTTTTTACCACTTTTAGTTGCTCTTCTTTTATACATAATCATGAATATACTTCATCAAACTCAACTGACCCAAAATGCTAGAACACATGATGAGTTCGCAAGAGTAATAACGACTCAGGTTAGTGAGTTAAAAGAGTTTATGGCTGATTTGGAAGGTCGTATGATACTATCTCAACAAGATGATAGAAAAGCTCAAGAAGAGATACGAAATAAGTTTAAAAATGACATCAAAGCTTTGAATGCTATAGAACAAAATCAAGGAAAGTTCTTAGACAAATTCGATGAAATGAATGGATGGCATAAGGATGTTTCAAAATCATTTGAAGATTTTATAAAAGTACAACTTCCGGAGCTTGATAATGTCGTTCACAAGCATATAGACATACTTAGAGTAGCAGAACAAGATCACTATAACCAGATAAAAACTACTCTTGAAAAAGCAGTAGACAGCAGATTTGATATATCAGAAGATCTAGAGGGTCTCAAAGATAATCTAAGTAGTATGAGAGCTATCTCTGATGATATAGCAAAAGCAATTACAAAACATACACTTGAGCAATTAGCAGGTGTAACAAAAACTTTTGAAAACCAGATTGTATCTCTGAAATCCCATACAGAGGGTGTTAGTACATCTTTATATGAGAGTGAAAATAGACTTAATTCAATACGAGAGCAGAGTGAGATGATCATGAAGCAAATGCTTCTTTCATCTAAAAAGATGAATGATTTAGAGAAACAAAACAGTGGTCTTCATGATATCTACTCTACTATGAAAGAATTGGTCGCAGAGATAGAGGTTATAAAAGCCGACTATGTAAAAGCACAGTCAGAACTAAGTAGCATCTCTCATGAACTAAACTCTAAAAAAGAGACGGAGATAGATGCTGTTAAAGATCAGATGGAAGCTCTGATAGTAACGCTTACAAAACGCATTGACGATTCTTTAGAAAAGCTACATCAGCACTACCACATAGCTTCTGATGATATTACTAAGAGTGTTCAGATACTGGCTAAAAAAGCACAGCTTCAAAAGGGTTATACAGACTTAAATTAGTTTATGCTAAGTGCTATTAGTGCTGGATAAAGAACTAAACCCATATATGGCAAGAAACCGTTAATAGGTGCAAGCAGAATAAGACTCAACTCTTGAGTTAGTGCTCTCTTTTTAAATACCTGTTCTATGAGTAAAATCTTTGTTGCAATATCTGCTGTTTTTATAAAAAGTAAAATCATTGCACTGATATTGTAGTCGGTTAACATCGCAAAACCGATAGCAAAGTAAAATGTCGGTTGCATAATTAAAAAGAGAAATATACTTTTAGAGTAGTATTTGTGCATACGAATAAGCATGCCCATTATACTTGGAGCTTTTTGCCAACTTATCTCGTAAAACTCTAGTAAAACAAATAGTAAAATATAATTTATAGCAACTTCATTTATCATAATTATATTCTACAATAATAATTCTAGAAATACCAATACAAAAGTACTATTTAAATCATAAAAAATCAATGTTAGTATATAAATACACTAAATTATGGAGGTGTGTTATGGCTACTGGAAAAGTGATAGGTAGAGCGGAAGTCTCTATCGGAAATGTAAAAATTGTTGATGTTGATGGTAATCTTCGCGACTCGGGTTATGAAGGGCTAATGTATGAGGGTGAACAGATATATAGCGACGATCCGGACGCGCTATTTCAGATTAAATATACGCAACTTCCAGAAGCAACTGCTTACGATGGCATCTTTAGAGTGCTCGCTGATGGTTCCGTGATTGCGGGTCTTGATGGAAATGAAAATATGTTCGGAAATGACATCGACTTTATGGAAACAGCAGCAGGTGATGCCGGACCTGAAGCTAGTTCTGCTTTCTTAGAAGAAGTTCCTGCAGATGAAGCATCTCTACTAGGTTTTGGCAGAGGAGCTGATGGAACTCTGTATGGAGAAGGTTGACGGTACTGGTGGTCCTTTCTCTGACTCAGATCCTTTTAATGATCAGCCGGATGTAGCTGATGTTGTTCTTGGTACGGGAGAAGGAATTCTTTATGAATCAATAGATGCTGATGGAGAAGACGGAACACAAAATGATGTTGAAACAACGCTAAGTGGTACTTTGTCGGCAATTGACAATAATATTGGTGATACACATGTATTTGATACAAGTGCTTTAGTTGTTACTTCAGGTGATATAGATTCTGCTGCGATATCGGTCACAAGTTTTGTTTTAACAAACAATGATCATGGTGATGATCCTCCAAACTCAGCAGATTTTGAAATTGTAGGTAATTTTAATGTACTTGGAGCAGGAGAGACTGCTACATTGACATTTACATATACCGCAACAGATGATAATTCACTAGTAAATCAGCCAAATGAATCAGATTCTGGAACTTATACTATAGTAGTACCTCGTCAGCATATCTATAGAAATACTAATTTTAAATGATAATTTCACTTATTAAATCTTCTTAATTACATTTATATAGTATTATAACCCAGATAGATTGAAAGAGATAAAAATATGAATATCAGAGTTTATTACGAATACACTTCTTTTCCTAAAACTTCCGGAAACAGTAGGAAATAAAGATTTTAAATTTGATGAATTTCCTGTTTTTTAGGAAATTAAGTGAAGTTTAGTATCCGGTTTTGGTGTTGTTTTTTTGTTGAATATTTTATAGAAAAGATTGTTCCAAAAGTCCTAAGAG
>JAQIBW010000181.1 GCA_027858865.1 Sulfurimonas sp.
TTGATATCTTGCCCGCGGCGCTCAAAATACCAAGCATCTAACAATACTTGAAGCTCATCTCTTTTTTGAAGACAGGCAAGGTTTTTTGGACCAAGATCTTTTAATTTTTCCTCAAAAGAGTTCCAAAAGTTTTCTAATTCAATTTTAGTTCCTGGAATAATCTCATCTTTTATAAGAGCATAAAGTTCTGCATCAACATTTAAGCCACCTATTTTAATTGTATCTCTCATTCTTCTCTCCTTGTTTTTTATTGTAAAAATATTAACACATAGATATGACAAATATTAGACATTTTGTATAAATTAGACAAAAAGTTTCCCAAAGGTAACAAATATGCACATTTTTGAATTAATTAAAATCCCAATATACTTTTTAAAAAGATAAAACTAGTTTCCAAAAATTTGTTTTATGAGTGAAATTGTTTGAGCGATTGGATTTTTTCTTATTTCGCTCTCTTTTTGGGCAATCATTTTAAATAGACCATCTATCGCTTGATTGTTTACATAATCATCAAGGTTTTCATCAAAACTGCTTGGAATAAACGAATCTACTCCTAGACTTTTTGCATAATTAACCTTTTGTTAATTTGTCACTATTATATATGATATATTGCTAACAGTTTCTTATTTAAATATTTTTAGAAAACTTATAGTATAATCTACGTTCACTATAAAAGAGGATATTAGCTTGAATAATCAAAACAAACAACAAAAAATAGTAGAAATGTTCAATGACATTGCTCCAACGTACGATAAAGCAAATAGAGTTTTAAGTATGGGGATAGATATACAGTGGAGAAAAAAAGCTTGTGATGAAACTTTTGAGCGATACACAAATGATATAGATTTGATTGTAGATGTTGCTTGTGGTACTGGCGATATGATGGGTTATTGGAAAAAACAGGCTGATAAAAGAAAGCGTAATGTAAAAAAACTTTTAGGCGTTGACCCTTCAACTGGAATGGTAAACGTAGGAAAAGAAAAATTTCCTAATTTTGACTTTGTTATTAGTGATGCTACCTGCCTGCCACTTGAGAATGAAAGTGCAGACATACTTAGTATAAGCTATGGAATCAGAAATGTTGTAAAAAGAACCCAAGCTTTTAAAGAGTTTGCACGTGTTTTAAAGAGCGGTGGATATGTAGTGATTTTAGAATTTACAAAAGATGACAAAAAAGGTTTCTTTTTTGCAATAAAAGATTTTTATATGAATAAAGTTTTACCTCTTCTTGGTGGATTTATCTCTAAAAATAAAGAGGCTTATGAGTATCTTCCAAACTCAATTGAGGGTTTTTTAACTTCAGATATGCTTCAGAGTGAACTTGATGTTGCTGGTTTTGACACTGAATTTGTGAAAAGTTTTTCTATGGATTTTTCAACAGTAGTAATAGCTCAAAAAAGATAATTATGAACACTCTAAGCGTCTCAAGTCTGAATAATCAGATAAAATCTCTTCTTGAAACAACTTTTATGTATGTAAGTGTTGAGGGAGAAGTTTCTCGCATAACTTTTCACAACTCAGGACATGTCTACTTTACGTTAAAAGATCAAAACTCGACTATCTCTTGCGTTATGTTTCGCGGAAATGCAGCAAAAATGAAATTTCGTCTTGAAGAGGGTATGGCAGTTGTCCTTCAGGGGGCTATCTCTGTTTACTCGCCAAGAGGAAGTTATCAGATAAATTGTACCACAATTGAACCTGCAGGTGCGGGAGCTTTAAATCTTGCATATGAACAACTAAAAAAGAAGTTATTTGCCAAAGGTTACTTCGAAAACAAAAAACAAATCCCAAAAACTATATCGCGTATTGCTCTGGTTACTTCTGCAACAGGAGCGGCTCTGCAAGATATGCTAAGAGTTGCTACAAATCGCTGGCCGCTTGTCAAAATAACTATCATAGATACTATTGTTCAAGGTGAAGCTTGTGCAAATATACTAGCTCAAAATATAAAAAAAGCTGATGCTCTCTCAGTAGACGTTATAGTCATAGGACGTGGCGGCGGAAGTATGGAAGATTTGTGGGGTTTTAATGAAGAAGTTGTAGCTGATGCTATTTACTATTGCTCGACTCCTCTTGTAAGTGCTGTAGGTCATGAGATAGATTATGTGATTAGTGACTTTGTGGCAGATTTACGTGCTCCTACTCCATCAGCCGCGATGGAGATGATACTTCCCGATAAGGCAGAGATGCTTATGCGCCTTGATGAAATGATGCAAGCGTTGAACTACAATATAAAACGAACCATACACAATAGCGCCGAAAAATTAGAGTATTTAAACCGCATGTTTAAAACTCACTCTTTTGAAGCAAAAATAGATATAAATGAAAAAGAGGTAGATTTACTCACAAAGAGATTTGAGCAGAGTTTTAAAATCTTAGTAGACAATA
>JAQIBW010000058.1 GCA_027858865.1 Sulfurimonas sp.
AAAGGTTTTGAAGGAATATTATCAATTCCTACAAGACGAACAATCTCTTCAACAATATCTTGCTTATGAGAAATGTCATGACGAAATCTAGGTACAGAAATTACAAAGTTTTCTTGCGATGATTTAGTGGTACCAAAACCAAGATTTCTTAGAATCTTAGTTATTTTAACCTTATCTATCTTAGCACCAATGATTTCATCAATTTCATTTTTTGTAACACTTACAATCTTATTTTCGTAAGAATCACAAAGTTCAATTGTACCACCAAATACAGCTGAGTTAGAACTTGATTCTATAAGATTCAGACAGAAGTTAAGACCTTGATTTAACTCAGGTTCACTTCCTCTTGATGTTCTATAGTACATTGGACCAGATTCCATTTTAGAATCTTGCATTTTTTTAGAAATTATATCAGGTGGAATGTAACTAGCTTCTAGTAAAACTGTTCCCTCATCATAAGTAACTTTAGAAGCTTCTTCTTGAATGATTCCAACAGTTGAAGCTTTAGTTTTTGACATGATAGATGCATAACCATTTTCATCTTTTCTAAGTTCAACTTTTGCGATAGCTTCCTTATCTGCGCAGAAAAAACCGTAGTTGTAAGCTCTTAATATTACACCACTGCTATGAGTCACATAAAGCATCAAAGCTTCTATATCTGTTTCTCTAGAGTCTTCTATTTGAGCAAGTCTTAGTCTCACGATAAAGGGAAGATTTAAATCTTTTAAATCAACTGCTCTATAGCGAAGATTAACGTCCAAACCATTTTCATGTGAAAGGCTTAAAATACGCCCTATTCCAACTCTTCTGTCTTCATCTTCGTTTACATTTGTCTCTATGATAGGTCGGTCAAATGCAGCACTTAAATCTCTTGCAACACCTCTAATACTTAGACAGTCACCACGATTTGCAGTTAATTCTATCTCAATTAAATCATCACTAAATGTAGCTAAGGTACACACTTCTTGACCAAGTTCATACTTGCCAACACTACTGTCTAGTTCAATAATGCCATTTTGACAATCTTCAAGACCAATCTCACTTGCTGAACAGATCATACCCTCAGACTCAACACCACGAAGTTTTACAGGTTTTATAACTGTACCACTTGGCATTACAGCACCGATTGTAGCAACTACAACATCCAGTCCTTCTCTAACATTTGAAGCACCACATACAATCTGACGAATACTTGTTCCAATATCTACTGTACCAACATTTAAGTTATCTGCAGCAGGGTGTTTTTCACACTCTAAAACTTTACCGACAATTATCTTTTTAGGAATCTCATAACTATGAATACGATCAACTTCAAGACCTATCGCATTGAATGTTTTTGCTAAATCTTCTGTGGTGATTCCACTTAAATCAATCCACTCGTTTAACCAACTTCTAGTAACTATCATTGAAACTGCTCCAACAATTTAATATCTCCCTCAAATAGTGAACGAAGATCTCCAATATGATGAATTAACATCCCAAATCTCTCAACACCTAGACCAAAAGCGTATCCGCTAACATTTTTATATTTCACTGCTTCAAAAACATTCGGATCAACTATCCCACATCCTAAAACTTCTAACCAGCCTGTTTTAGAACATACTCTACAGCCCTCACCTTTACAAAATACACAAGAGATATCAACTTCTGCTGATGGTTCTGTAAACGGAAAAAATGATGGACGAAAACGCACTTCTACATCACCAAACATAAACTTTAAAAAATCTTCTAAAATATACTTCAAGTTAGCAAAAGAAACTTTTCCTTCTTCATCAACTAAAAGTCCTTCTACTTGATGAAACATTGGAGTATGAGTAATATCGTAATCACGACGAAATACTGCACCTGGAGCAATCATACGAATAGGTGGTTTGTGACTCATCATAGTTCTAATCTGAACAGGAGAAGTGTGAGTTCTTAAAAGCATTTCGTCTTTAAAATAGAATGTATCTTGCATATCTCTCGCCGGATGATACTTAGGTAAATTTAAAGCTTCAAAATTGTTAAAATCATCTTCTATCATATCACCTGTTTTCACAGCAAAGTTCATAGCAGAAAAATATTCTACAATTCTGTCCATAGTCTCCATTACCGGATGTAATGCACCGGCTTCTGAGGAAACACTAAACATAGAAACATCTATAGATTCGGCTTTCATAGCTTCTTTTAACTCTTGTGTTTGAAGAGTTATTTTTCTTGCAGTCATCTCATTCATAAGTGAGCTTTTGTGCGTATTTAAATCTTTAGCTATTTTTGATTTTTCTTCATTTGGTGCTGTTTTCATCTTAGCAAACTCTGCTGCAAGAACACCTTTTTTTCCAAAAACACAAATGCGAATCTCTTCAAGATTTTCAACACTCTGCGCTTCTTTTATTTTATCATACCACTCTTTCAATAGAGTCTCCATAATTGCAGGGCTGAACCCTCTTAAATTTTAAAATAGATTATAGTCAAATATAATTTATATATAGCTTCATTCATTATTTATGTGCTATAATTTATCCAATATCATTAATTTAAAAGGAAAAAAAATGTGTCTATTTTGTAAAATTGTAAATAAAGAGATACCCTCAAATATTATAC
>JAQIBW010000191.1 GCA_027858865.1 Sulfurimonas sp.
TTGATGTTATGCTTTTTAAAATTTATGAGACTGTTTGGGGTTTAGTTATTTCACAGTCTCATAGGAGTCAATAAGTTACCTAGCGGTCACTTATTGACTCTATTTAAACGTTATCTTTCAAACGACATATTTACTTTAGTCAATAAAAGTGTTATAATTATCCGTATAATTAGAAGGATAATAATATGGTAGCATATACACAAAACGAGCTGGTCTCTGCAACTGAAATATCCAAACAATTTGGAGAATATATTTCAAAAGTAAAAAATGGACTTGTTGAAAAAATTGGAGTACTTAAAAATAATAAATTAAATGCAGTAATTTTATCTGTTGAAGAATATGAAAGAATGTCAGAAGCGATGACTTTATTAGAAGATATGTTAATTTATGAAGAAGTTCAAACTAGATTACAAACAAGCAAAAAACTACTTGATGGAAATGATGTTTTAAAAAAGCATGGATTGTCTTTAGATGTATGATTTTAAGTTTTATGAAGAGGCTGAGAAAGATCTTTCAAAACTTAATAATAGTATTAAAAAACTTTTTGTTAAAAAATTAACTCAAATTATCAATAACCCTGAAATTGGCAAAGACTTAGGAAATAAAAATAACTTAATATTAGCAGGTCTAAAAAAAGTATATTTTGATAATAAACGATATAGAATTGTATATGAAATCAAAGATAAAGAAATTTTGATTCATATAATTGCTATTGGGAAAAGAGATGATATGAAAGTTTATAAACAAGCTCACTCTAGGTATGAAAAACATAATAAATCTTAGCAGTGAACGCACCTTCTCTGGTTACACCACTCCAGAGGTGTGATATATTTCTCCATTTACCTATATAACCTAACTTTTACAAGATTTTTGATATCCTTACGACAATAATAACAAATAGGCATAAGAACATATGAAAGTAGTAACAGGCGTAGTTGGGAACGACATACATGTTGTAGCAAATAGATTGATAGAACTTTCGCTTAATGCAAGAGGATTCGAAGTGTTTAACTTAGGGGTAAACACTTACTTGGAAGAATTTTTCGATGCAGTGGTGGAAACAGGGGCGGATATTCTTCTAATATCTTCACTAAACGGTGAAGCTGAGGGTTGGAGTAGAGAGATAAAACTACTTAAATCAAAATACAAGAATTTAGATAATCTTGTAATGATGATTGGTGGAAACTTAGTTGTTGGAAGCGCAGATGCGGACACAATAGTTCCTAAGTACAAAAACTACGGGTTTGACTTAGTTTTCCATCAAGTAGACCTAAATACTGGACTTGACACTTTAGAAGAGTTTTTAAAAGAGAGAGATAAATAATGAGTTTGCTCCAAGAAGAGAGAAAAATAATTCTGTCAAATGAGTATGTAGACAACTTTGACTTTGCAGAAGTTGAAGAGTTTGTTAAAAATGCTAGTAAAGATCTTTTTATATCTCATCACTTTAAAACAATAGATAAGATGCTTGTACAGCCTCGTGGTGGTTTCCCTACATATAAAAAGCAATTTGCTCTAAATGAGTTCTTTGTGGAAGCGAATGTAGATGTTTTACCTCTGACAATCGACTCAAACACTAGACTTAACGACTATGCAACAGCAAAAAAGATGCTTCGTCTTAGTGAAGAAAATGATGTAGACATGCTAAACGGCTACCCTCTGGTTAATCACGGCTACAGAAACACAAGAAAAATGGTTACGCACTTTAACAAGCCGGTTAGTCTTCGTCACGGTACTCCAGATGCCAGACTTCTTATAGAGACTGCCATAGCATCTGGTATCTTTGAAATCGAAGGCGGGCCTATTACTTACCTTCTGCCGTACTCAAAGAACTTTCCACTTGACAAAGCATTTTTGTATTGGAAATATGTAGAGAAAATTTGTGCTAACTACTCAAAACTAAACGAGCCTATAAACAGAGAGTCTTTTGGACCTCTTACGGCTACTTTAGTTCCACCTGCTATTACTATTGTTATTCAGCTTCTTGAGATGCTACTTTCACTCGAAGAGGGCGTTAAGTCGTTCTCTGTATCTTTTTCTCAAACAGGTTCAATGAACCAAGATATCGTAATGGGTGCTGTAATAAGAAAACTCTCGAAACACTATGCCGAACAAATCAACTGTGGAGATGCAACTATAAACCTTGTGTATCACCAGTGGATGGGAGCTTTTCCAACTAACAAAGATTTTGCAGAACAGCTTATAAACATGTCTACTGTTATAGCATCTATGGTTGGAGCGGACAAAATCATTACAAAAACAAGAGAAGAAGCATCTGGCATCCCGACTAAAGAAGCAAATGCAAAAACTGTTGCAAATACTCAATATACTCTTGGCATCTTAAACGGTCTTCCAAACATAGTAGACGCTGAGGAGGAAGAGATACTTACTCTTGAAGTTCATGCTATTATGGAAGCTGTGTTTAATGATCCTGCTGACACTCTTTGGAGAAAAGTATTTAATTCTATAAAAAACGGGATTATCGATGTTCCTTTCTCTCCGCATATCATTAACCACAACGAGATGATAACTATCAGAGATGCGAAGAAGAACATTAGAATCATTAAAAAAGGAAATGTGCCTATTCCTGATCGTTGTTTTGAGTATGAAAAAGCTCAGTGTGACCTAACTAAGGACACTACGAGCATAGTAAATGATATTATCCATGATATAGGGATTATGCAATGAGTAAAATGAATGATAAACTTCTAATAGACGTAGGAAGCACTTACTTCAAAGTCAGCACGCCAACGAGCATAGAACAGCATCTAAGAGATTTTAACAAAGATATCTTTGATGATTTGACATACAGATGCGCAAACACTATTAACAGCTTTGAAAAAGATGATATTTATATCTGTTCATCTGCAAACGGTGGGTTAAGCACACTAATCATCGGTCTTACAAACTCATTTTCACTAAAGTACGCTAAGAACATTGCATTTAACTCCGGTATTAACATCATCGAGACTGTTATGTATCAAAACATAGAAGAGTATTCTATTCCTAGTGATGTGATTGACGTTGTTATTATTGTTGGTGGAATCAACTCTAATGATAATATTTTTGGCGCGGATTTATACAGCTACTTAGATAAACTAAACTACTCTAATGTCGTGTTTGTTGGTAGTGAAAGCCACTCTTCTGCTTTAAAAGATAACATTGAAAACCTTGTGATATTACCTAATATCATCGACAATAAGCTTCATATAGTAGAAGAAAATCTAAAAGTTTATCTTACAAATCTTTATCAAGAAGATATTGAGGGAAAAGAGGATATCAAGCATCTGTATGACATCACTTCAAACCAGATATATTCAACTCCATACATCGTAAACAAGACTCTTCCTATGATTCATACGAAGTTTGCTGTAGTAAATCCATTTATACTTATAGATATTGGTGGAGCTACTACAGACATTCACTACTCAAAAGATCTTGTTGATGACAACATTGTTACTGAAAACGAGTACGATAGACTGGTATTTAAAAAGCTTGGTGTATACAAGTCAAAAGAGTCTTTAATATTCGCTGCACAAAACAATGAGTTCGTTTACGAACTTCTAACGCATCTAAAAGTTACAGAGAATATCTTTGAAGAGCAGAGTGAAAAAGCAACTAAGACACTGATGCAACTGGCTATCTTTCTTGTTTTAACAAAGATGTCACACTACAAACAGGCATATATAAACCTAAAACTACTATCTATCAACTCAATAGTACTTACAGGCGGGATAACAAAGGTTTTAACGTCTAGCGAGATAGAAGACATCATCTCATTTTTCTACAAAAAAATACTAAACTCAGAACATAACCCAGTTACCGTACTAGACTCAAACTACGATATCTGGACTCTTGGAGCAGAAGCAGAGTAAATCTTTTTCTTTTCCGGCTAAACATTATTGCATAATGTTTAGCCGGAAAAGAGATTTACACTATACTACAAAATAGGAAACTTAACATGTCAATAAACTGTATAAGAACACTAATAGAACATGCGGCACAAACTAATGGCGAGAAAAAAGCATTAGTTTTTAATGAGAAGAGCATAACTTACTCTGAATTATTTACAAAAGTAAATCAGGTGGCTTACTATCTAAAAGAGCTTGACCTTCCAAAAGACTCTAGAGTTGGCATCTATTCAAACAAAGGTATCGAGCAAGTTATCGCAATCTTAGCTATTTTATCAACTGACTACATTTTAGTTCCTCTTACAAAACTTCTAAAATCAGAACAAGTTGAGTACATAATAAGCGATTGTGACATCAAGTGTATCATCACTGATAGATTAGAGCTTGAGAGCATCGAAGAGATAAATTTTAATGGTCATATTATTTCGTATGAAACGGCAGGCAAGGAAATACCATCTTTTGAGGAAATCTTCAAATACAATAATAAACCTTATGTTTGTGACATAAATGGACATTCTAATGCACTGATAACTTACTCATTTGGGATGAGTGGAACTCCAAAAGGAATCGTGATTTCTCATAGAAATCTTATTGATTCTGCTCGCGTTGTTACTCAGTACTTAGACCTAAAAGAAGGCGATGTTATCTCTGGTCTTCTTATCTTTAACCTTGACTATGGACTAAACCAGATTTTCTGTTCTCTTTATAAAAGAGCAACTTTAGCTATGCACAGATTTATACTTCCAGAAGACTTCTTTAACCACCTTATCAACGATAAAGTAACTGTTATACCTCTTATGCCTATTAACATCACTCAAATGTTTGACGAAGAGATGAGCAGACTTCCTAATCCTGAACTTTTTGATGGTATAAAAACTATCACTTCATCTGGCGGTAAGGTAACCAAGAAGATGATAGCCGACTGTAAAAAGACTTTTAGAAATGCTGAGTTTTACTCTATGCACGGTCTTACAGAGGCTTTTCGCTCAACTTACCTAGATCCTTCACAAGTTGGCATTAGACCCGATTCTATTGGTAAAGCCATTCCTGATGTTGAACTATATGTTATCAACAAAGATGGCAAAGAGTGTGCTGTGCGTGAAGTAGGGGAGCTAATTCACAGAGGCGGATACATCTACAAAGGCTTTTGGAATGCACCTGAGCAAAATGCTGAGAGATTTAAATCTATACAAATTTTAAAAGATGTTATAAACATAGAAGGACAACTTGTAGCTGAGATAGTTGTAGCGACTGGTGACTATGTATACAAAGACGAAGAAGGCTATTTCTACTTCGTCTCAAGACATGACAACATGATAAAAACAAGAGGATTCAGAGTGTCTCCATACGAGATAGAATCTGTAGTGTCTAGATGCTTACCTCAGATAGGGCAGTGTGCAGTTTTTTCTATAGATAACGAGCTTATAGAAGAAGAGATAGTTATGGTCTACTCTGCATCAAGCGAGATACCACCAAAAGAAATACTCTTCGAGCTTAAGAAGCATCTAGCATCTTACATGCTACCAAGTAAAATAATATACAAAAAATCACTTCCACTTGTTCAGAGCGATAAGAATCAGGTGAATAAAGATGAGTTAAAAAGAGAGCTTTTAGAAAACTAGTTAATTAAAATATGGCATAATTAGTGTTGTACGATACTTAAATATATTCTCAAAAAGGATTAAATAATGGCAAAACGCGGTATATCAATACTTAAGGGTATAGAAGCAAAAGAAGTAACTGAGCTACTGAATAAAGCATATTGTGATGAGTGGCTTGCATATTATCAGTATTTTATCGAGTCTAAAGTGGTCAAGGGAATCATGAAAGATGCGGCGATTGCCGAACTTACTCAACATGCAGCAGATGAACTTCGTCATGCAAACATGGTCGCAGACCGTATTTTACAACTTGGCGGAACTCCGATTTTAGATCCAAAAGATTGGATAACTCACTCAAACTGTGATTATGATGCACCTGAAGATCCAAATGTTCTTTCAATACTCGAACAGTCGATTAAGGGTGAGCAATGTGCTATTAGTACATATTCTGCTCTTGCAGACATTACCCGGGACAAAGATATAGTTACTTATGATATTGTTTCTCAGATTCTTGCAGATGAAGTAGAACATGAAGAGGATTTACAAGCTCTTTATGATGATATTCATGAATTTATTGCAGAAATTAAGAAAAACATACAATAAAAAACTACTGTTAAAACAGTGTCAACTGAGTATGGTAAGGTATTGTTCTGCTTAGGATTGACTTGTCAACTCCTACTATAAGTGCGAAGTGAAAGCTATTTTCTTTTAGTATAGGCAGTATCTCTTTTTCATGCTTATAACTAAACACATTTTCGTCTTCTGAGTGTTTAACGCAAGAGGGGATGATGCAGATTATCTTTGCCCAAGATGCACGAGAGTGTAGAAAGGTTATCTCACTATCCACAAGGCTTGTGGTTGGTTCAAAGATAAGTACTTTATCGCTTGTTCCAAAGTCTTTTATCTCAAAGTTCTTGTTTGTAAATACTGCTTCAAAGTGTTCTATAGGAGTAAACTTTCTAAGTCTAAATCCAATTTTTAGGCTTTTAAACAGATGCAAAAGTTCTGCAAGGTATGGAATGAAAAACGGAGAAATAAGCTGTCTTTCATAAAAGATGTTGTCATAGATAAATGATGTCTCAAAAAGAGTTTGTTCCATAATCTCTATGGTTTCTATAGATATTTTTGAAAGAGTTTTTACATTAGTAAACATATCTTTAGAGTTTAGAGTAGGGCAGAAAAGTATCGTAGTTCTGTCATCTACTTCCCAAAGGGACTTGAAAACGGTTCTTATGTCTCCATGAACAACTACAAAGCTTGTTTGGGTTATAACTTGAAGGGCAAGTTTTAAAATAATTTCATTACATTCGTAAGCTACGACTTCTTTTTCAATCATCTTGAAACGTAGAAGTCGTTTTACAGCTTCATCTATGTCGTTGACTTTTATCCAAGCGATTTCTTCATCGCTTACTTGAACTAGCTTGTCAAAAACTATTCCGTATGCACCGTTTGAGACTGCTAGATCGATGTCTTCTTCATCATAAGCGAAAAATATATCACCTCTTTTTACTCTGTGAGCCTCAAAGATAGTGTTTTCAAAACTGTTTACACAAGGCTCATTTTCGAGTTTACCATGTGTAAGTGCAAGGAAGTTTTCAAGTCTCATCCAATAGGGGTTCCTGCTTTTTTAGGTTTTTCAGGTCTTACTAGACATAGACCATCTTCATCTTTAGCAGCAAGAAGCATTCCCTCAGACATCATTCCCATAAGCTTTGCAGGTTTTAGGTTGGCTACAACACATACCTGAGTGTTTATCAATGATTCAGCAGAGTAGAACTCTTTGATTCCTGCTACAACTTGTCTGTTTGTACCTTCTCCTATGTCAACTTGTAGTTTTAGAAGTTTTTTACTCTTAGGAACTTCCTCAGCTTCTATAACTACCCCGACTTTAAGAGACGTTTCAAAGAACTGACCGATTTCAATAAGATTATCTTCTTCTTTTTTAGCTTCTTTATCAGTAATAAGATCTTCTTTCATATTGTCATTTGGCTTATCATCAGGCATAGCTTCAGGAGACTCTTCCATCAAAGGCTCTTCAATACGAGGGAAAAGAGGCGGAACTTTCTTGATATTAAATAATTTCAATAGTTTTTTATCTATAACTAGCTCGTTGTAGCTAGTATTGTCAATAGTAAAGTTAAGTGCATCTGCAATCGTAGCAGTAGTCTTAGGCATAACAGGACTAAGCATGATAGATGCTTTAGCTAAGATGTTTGCAACAAGGGCAACAGTAGCAAGGGCTTCATCTTTTTTACCTTCTTTCATCTTAACCCATGGAGCATGTTCTTCAATAGCTTTGTTTCCAATAGCAAATAGCTTCCAAAGTTCTTCTAAATACCTATGAGTCTGCATATTTTGCATAAAGCCATCAAGGTTACCAAGGGCTTCATTCATAGCATCTAGCTCTTTTGTATGGTATTTCTCTACATCTATACTATCTATTTCAAAGTCAGAGTATTTTCCACTCATACCGATGATACGGTTAAGTAGATTTCCAAGGTCATTGCTAAGTTCTGAGTTGATTCTGTCTATGAATGCTCTTTGAGAAAAGTCACCATCTTGACCGAAAGGAACTTCGCGAAGCATAAAATATCTAAGGTTCTCAACACCATAAAGGTCTGAAACCTCTTTTGGAGAGACAACATTACCTTTTGACTTACTCATCTTCTCACCATCTCTAGTCCACCATCCATGAGCACCAATGTGCTGAGGAAGTGGCAAGTCAAGACTCATAAGAAATGCTGGCCAGTAAATAGCGTGAAAACGAAGGATATCTTTACCTACGAATTGTGTAGATGCAGGCCAGAAATCCATGTTAGCTTCGTCTGTACCGTAACCTAAAGCTGTAATATAGTTCATAAGAGCATCTAACCAAACATACATAACGTGCTTGTCATCATTCATAGACTCAGGAAGCTTAACACCCCAAGTGAAAGATGTACGAGTAACAGAAAGATCTCTCAAACCACCTTTTACAAAGTTAATAACTTCATTAGCACGAGAACGAGGAAGGATAAAATCAGGATTTTCTTCATAATGTTTAAGAAGAGCATCTTCGTATTTGGAAAGTTTAAAAAAGTAACTTTCTTCTTTTACTATACTTGTAGTTCTACCACAATCAGGGCAGAATTCACCGTCTACAAGCTGAGTCTCAGGAAAGAAAGTCTCACAGCTTACGCAGTAGTGTCCTTCATAAAAATCTTTATAGATGTCACCTTTAGCGTACATAACTTCAAAAGCTTTTTGAACACCCAGTTTATGGTCTGCATCTGTAGTTCTAATGAACTTATCGTAACCGATTTCAAACTCATCCCATAGGTTTTTAAATGAAGCACTGATCTCATCTGCAAACTCTTGAGTTGGCTTGCCATGTTTTTGTGCTGATTCTTCTATCTTTTGTCCATGCTCATCAGTTCCTGTTAAAAAGTAAGTTTTATTACCCTTTAGTTTCTCGTATCTAGCCATAGTATCGGCTATAAAAGTAGTATATGCGTGCCCAATGTGTGCTTCGCCGTTAACGTAATAGATAGGTGTTGTTATGTATTTACTCATTGATAATATTCCTTAATTTTATTCTAGAAAATGGTTTAGAACTCAAATCCGCCCGTCTCGCCTTTGGACATGCTGTTGTATACAGACTTTACATAATCAGCTCTAAGCTCACAAGCTATGTAGTGCTCACACACACCACAAGATGCTAGGTTTCTCTCTTTTTGACAAGCTTGCACTTTAACTATCATCTCATCTAGATGATGTTCAAACTTATCTTTTTCTGGACTATGCGTTGGCTGCATAAACTTCTTTTACTCTCGCTATTTCATCCTTAGATCCAAATAATCATGGTGAAGTATCATGGATATGTGCGTATGGAAGTTGCATTAAGTCAACTTTACCGTCAATAGCTTCACCACCAGCAATTTTGTAAATAAATGCAAAAGGGAAAACTTCAAATAGTTTACGAAGTTTACCATCAGGTTTATCACTTGTAGCAGGATATGAAAATAATCCACCGCCTTTAAGAAGAAGTTGGTGAAGGTCAGGAACCATTCCTCCAGAGTATCTAAGACGATAACCCTCTTTAAAGAAGCTATCCACCATCTCTTTGTGGTAAGGTTCCCAGTTTTGCTGAGTCCCACCAGGAGCATTTAAGTTGCCTTTTTTATTTAAACGAATCTCTTTAACAAACTCGAAATTCTCACCTTGAAGCAGGTGAAGTTTTGCTTTGTTATGAGCAAATACCATTTCAACACGAGGACCGAAAACAACATAACATGAAGCAACCATCTTGTCTGCTCCAAATTCGTTCTCATAGATACCAAAGATAGAACCTACACTTAGGTTTACATCTACCAAAGATGAGCCGTCAAGTGGGTCATAAGCTATGAAATACTTTCCGTTTTCATTTAATAGCATCTCATGTTCTTTCTCTTCACTGGCAATAGTATGAATAGAAGGTACCTGAGAAAACTCTTCTTCAATAATCATATCACACTGTATGTCAAGTTGAAGCTGAGTCTCTCCAGAGCTGTTAGCCTGTTGTGAGTAGCCTATATCTTTAACATCTATTGCTACTTTAATTCTTTTTGCCGTACGCTGAATCGCGTCAAATATGTCAGTCATTTATTTATACTTCCTTCGCATTTTTAAGTATCCAAGATATTACATCTTCGCAGTTATTTAAGTCCAGTACATCAACATCAGCAGGTATCGCGTAGTCTGCTGTGTTTATACTGTCATCAATCGCCAAAGCATCCATATATGCAAAGTATTCACGGTCAAGTGTCTCTCTAAATATACTTATACGTGGCAGTGGTAGATATTTTAAACCCTCGACAAGTAGAATGTCAAAATCATTAAAAAGTCTAATCATCTCATCTAAATCTTTGTTTTGTTTTGAGAAGTAAGTAGTTCTAGTAGGGGAGGTTACAATCACCTCTGCGCCAGTATCTGAGAACTTGTAACTATCTTTACCCTCTACATCAAAACGAGCCTTGTCACTTGGGTCATGTTTAATTATTGCAACTCTTTTGCCTTGCTCATGAATCAGTTTTCTTGCTACTTTTAGTATAAGAGTAGTCTTCCCGCTATTCGATGGACCTGTAAATGCAACTGCTAATCTTTTATTCACTTTATGTCTTTGTATTTATTTATCTAAAAATTTAAGTGATTATACAAAATAGTCTTTAAAAGCTTGTTTAATAAGATATAATTCTTTCATAAATCATAGGAATAATCATGAAATATCTATTAACAATTTTAACTTTTTCAATACTATTTATGGGATGTGCAGATAAAAATGCTTTTACCAAGTTCAATATGCAACCATATCAAGAACTAGGCGCAGCAAGCCTACAGGGAAGTAAGATAAAAATGGGTGAAAATATAGAGGGAATCTTCTCTGCTATTTACCTAAATAAAGTCTATCCAAATGTATATACAGTTAACGAATATTTTTATGTATATCTTTACCTAAAAAATGACAAAAAAATGCACGACACAAACACTCTTGATGATATAAAACTAACTATGAGACTTAACGGTAAGTTGCCTGTAAAAATTAAAAAGCTAGATGCTAAAAATCAGTTTTCTCATCTAGCATCTGTCTACAGTGAGTGGAGAAGATACTATCTTGTAGCTTTTGAGAAAGAAGATGAAAGTTCGATTAACCTTGTTCTCGAAACCGATCAGTCTTCTTCGGATGAGTTAACGTATCAAAAAGACGAAGAATAGAGACTTCCTCACCCATTACTTTTTTATACATCACATAATTCGCAAGAACTTTCTTTCCATACTCTCTACTCTGAGAGTTAGACATCATCTCCATACTTAAAAATGGTTCATATTTTCCACTGTTAAAAGTACCTTGTTCGAGGTGTCTTCTTAAAAAACCCATACCACCATTGTAAGCATAAGCCATAAAGAGAGGATGATATAGAGATTTTTTCATCCATTTAAGATGGTTTAATGCATAGTTGATATTGTTTTTAGGGATAAACATCTCATCATAATTTTTTACTGGATTTTTTATCTGCTTAGATATAGCATCTGCTACAAACGGCATAAGCTGCATCAGACCAAGAGCATAAGAACGAGACAGAGCAGCAGGGATAAGTCTACTCTCTTGACGCATAATCGCATAAACTAGAGCCTTTTCGTCTGTTGATATATTTCTTAAATATCTGTCATAAGGCATAACGTAACCGTGCATTGCATATTTATACGCTTTTTCAAGAATCAGAGTCTGAACGGGTATCATATCTTCTTGCATGTATGATTTTGAGAGTTCATAAAGTTCATCTTGTGACGCGGATGCGCTTTTTATATCTTTTAGTATTTGATTCCACTCAAATGGATCTTGTATATTTTCATCTGCCTTATCTTCATTTACTTCTACAGCACAAAAATAGTTATTGAAGCTTTTATTTTTAATCTCATGCGCATATAGAGTGTACATGTTTATATCTTCACTGTTTAACAACTTATCTAGATATTTTTGATTTTCTGTGACTTTGTACATCCAGAAGTAGTTTTTATCAACATCTATTTTATGCTTAGCTTTTAAAAGAGATAGATTAAAGTAACGTAGAGCTTCAGTGTTACTTAGATGCAGAAGATGGTTAAGAGCCAGATAAAAGTTAGTTTTAGAGTTTAACTTTTCTCCATCTAGATTTAAAAGGGCCAACTGCAGCCTATTTAACTTATCATCATGTACAACTATTTTAACAAACTGCGATATTCTCCAAGACGATGCCATCTTATTTATAAACTCTTCATTTAGATGAATGTTAAGGTTTTTTCTTCGATGATTAGCTGTAGTTCTTACAAAAAGTGATAGTACAGTATTGGCATCATACTTACTATATGCTTTTTGTGAATAAGGTTCATTCTGAATTTTAAGAAGTTCTTTTCTAGAGTTTTTATGGATTTTTTTTAGTAGTTTTTCTCTATCTTTATTAGTCATAGCAAGTGTTTTATATGGAGAGAAAGCGAATTCTAAACATTTCTCGTCTTCTATAGAGAGAAGATTTTTCTCTTTCATACAAGAGATTTTTTTCTTTACTTCTTGATTATTAGTCTTTTTTGCATAAAGTTTAAATAGTTTATTGCTTTTACCCTTAATCTGAGCGTAAGCTTTATCAGCTTGCTCGGGAGTAATAT
>JAQIBW010000148.1 GCA_027858865.1 Sulfurimonas sp.
ACCAAGGACACACTGATTTTCAGTCAGTTGCTCTACCGACTGAGCTAATTGGCCATCTTTTAAAGAGCGACATTGTAGCTCCTATGCGCTGAAAGTTAGCTTATGTTTCGTACGGCTTCTTTAAATTCATCGCCTCTTTGTGCGTATGAGCTAAATTCGTCAAGACTAGCTGCTGCTGGAGAGAGTAGGGCAACTTCATTTTTTTGTAGGTTTTTATCTATCTGAAAGATAGCATCTGCTAGATTTAGACACATAATAGAGCTTACATTGTACTCTTTAGCTAGTTTTGAAAGCTTTTCTTTGTTGCTTCCTATGTTATAGATGCTAACATCTATGTTTTTCAGATACTCAAACAGCTCATTTAAATCAACACCCTTGTCGTCTCCACCAAGAATAAGATGAATAGACGAATCTTTATATCTTTTAAGAGCTGCTAGAGTTGCATCTATGTTAGTCGCTTTAGTATCATTTACCCAAAGACGATTTTTAGCATCTCTAAGTTCTTCTTGTCTATGTGGATCAAGTACAAAAGAGTTGATTTTGTCATAGTCTACTTTATCAAAAAGTATTTTATCAACTGCCATCGCTAAAAGTGCATCTGCTAGGAATGCCCCTTTAAAGTTCACTTTGCTGACATCTATACCAAAGCAAACAGCTAAGGAACGTTCGTCTTTATAGGTAATGAGATGAGCGTCTGTTTTTATATCTTTGTATGCATCTGGAACGATTGCGACTTCACCTTCGCACATTGTTGCAAGAGGTTTTAGTTTTGCATCTATGTACTCTTGCATACTTCCATGCCAGCTAAGATGATCTGGGCTTAATGGAAGAAGAACATATATGTTTGGAGCAGCTATATTTGTATAGTGCATAGTAAAAGAGCTAGTCTCTAAAATCCACATCTTAGCATCTGGGTTAAGCTGGGCAAGAGGTGTACCGATATTTCCACCAGCCTCACTACCTTTTGATTCTAGTAGATGCTGCATCATCTGAGTCGTAGTAGTTTTACCGTTAGTTCCACTTATCCAGATTTTAAGAGGCTTACTATCTGCAAAATAGTCATATTCGCTTATAAGATTGTTCGCTTTTAGTATAAGTGGATTTGATGGAGGGATTCCAGGTGATGGAATCTCAACTTGTGAGTATTTTGGATTAAAATCGCTTGATGGTTTAACCATAAAGCCCTTTTCATCACGAAAAGGTTTACTGCATTTGTCATCGTAAAAAATGGCATCTTTAGCTACTTTTGCAATAGCCTTTGTAGTCTTGCCATAACCAAATAGAGATACTCTTTGCATCTAACGAATCTTTAAACTAATCAGAGCAATGAGGTTTGAAAGAATAGCAACAATCCAAAACCTAACTATGATTTTATTCTCTGCCCATTTTTTCATCTCAAAATGATGATGAATAGGAGCCATTAAAAAGACTCTTTTTTTACGAAATTTATAACTACCGACTTGTAGTATCACGGATATAGTTTCTATAACAAAGACAGAACCGATAAGAAGAAGTAGTATCTCACTTTTAGAGATGATTGCCAAGTATCCTAGAAACGCACCGATAGTTAGTGAACCACTATCTCCCATGAAAACTTCTGCCGGATGGCAGTTGTACCACAAGAAACCAGTTAAAGCTCCCATAAGAGCTGCAGCAACTATTGCTACTTCGCCGACATCGAAGTTTGGCATCAATAGGTAAGAACTTATCTTTGCATTACCTGTGATATATATGATAATACTAAAAGAAGTAAGAGCAGCTAAAGATGGAACAGTTGCAAGACCGTCAAGACCATCTGTTAAGTTTACTGCATTTGAAGTTGAGATGATAACTAAACACCAAAGTATTATTGAGAAGATGCCCATATCTACAACAGGTGCTTTTATAAATGGAAGATATAAGTCCGTGTTGAAATCTGCCATTAAACATAAAAAACAGGTAATGACTAAAGCAGCTACAATCTGAAGCGCAAGTTTTGCTTTAGGTTTCAGACCGGCCAAGTTTTCACTTTTTTTAATTTTTGCAAAGTCATCTTGAAATCCGATAAGGGCAAAAAGAACAAGTGTTAAAATCGCTCCCAGGGCATACATGTTTGAGAATTTTATAGTCAGGAGAGAGGCTAATATAGTTGCACCTATAAAAACAATACCTCCCATAGTCGGAGTTTTAGCTTTTTGTTGATGACTTTGGGGTGCCCATGTATTAATCGGCTGAACACTTGAAGTTCTTTGTGCCCATCTTATGAATTTTGGCATTAAATAAAGTGTAAAAAATAGAGCTAAGAAAAAAGATACGCCAGCCCTAATGGTAATGTATCCAAGTATGTTAATATGAAATAGTTCATGAAGTGCGTATAGCAAATTAATTAATCCCTTAATAGTTTAAAAATGACATTATAGTATAATTGCATAAAACTTTATATAAGGGAGCAAATTTGTCAAAAAAAGCTGTTCTAGTTATTACAGACGGTATAGGCTTTAGTTCTAAAACGGAGCATAATGCATTTCACAATGCAACTAAACCAAACTATGATAAGTTATTTGAAGAGACTCCACACTCTCTCATCCAGACCTCAGGTCTAAGTGTTGGATTGCCTGAAGGTCAGATGGGAAATTCTGAAGTTGGGCATATGAGTATAGGAAGCGGTAGAGTTTTATACCAAGATCTTGTGAAAATCTCACTGGCACTTAGTGAAAATACTTTAGAAGATAATGACGCACTGCAAAAGCTTTTTAAAACTTCAGACCGATTGCATCTAATAGGTCTTATGAGTGATGGTGGTGTTCACTCACATATTGATCATTTTATGGGTGTAGCAAAAATTGCGGCAAAAAATGGTAAAAAAGTTTTCTTGCATCTGATTACAGATGGTAGAGATGTTTCACCAACTTCAGCGCAAAAGTACCTTAAAATAGTAGAGAGTCATTTGAATGAAAATATTCAAATAGCAACAATGGCAGGACGTTTTTACGCGATGGATAGAGATAATCGTTGGCCAAGAATACAAAGAGCTTATGAAGCTATAGTGGAAGCAAAACCAAAAACAGACTTCGAGCCAGCTGGTTACATCGGTTCGTCTTATGCTCTTGGTGAGACTGATGAGTTTGTAGAGCCAACTGCTTTTGAAGGTTATGACGGCGTAAAAGATGGTGACAGTATTCTAACCATAAACTTTAGAAGTGATAGAATGAGAGAACTTGTTACTGCCTTAGCTAGTAATGATTTTCATGAGTTTTCAAGAAACTATAAAATGGTAAGTCTTGCAACTATGACAGAGTACGATAAGTCTTTTGCTTACCCAGTTTTGTTTTCAAAAGAAGCACCTAAAAATACTCTTGCAGAGATTATCTCATCTAAGGGATTAAGACAGCTTCATACTGCTGAAACTGAAAAATATGCCCATGTTACATTCTTCTTAAATGGTGGAATAGATGAACCTTATGAAAATGAGACAAGAGTTCTTATCC
The DNA here is from genome assembly GCA_027858865.1 of Sulfurimonas sp. Lineage (GTDB taxonomy): Bacteria > Campylobacterota > Campylobacteria > Campylobacterales > Sulfurimonadaceae > Sulfurimonas. Next base: position 3,468 of record JAQIBW010000148.1, read on the forward strand.
CTTCTCCTGATGTCAAGACTTATGATATGGAACCAGAGATGAGCGCATCTGAAGTAGGGGATACTGTATTAAAAGCTATGGATGAAAATTATGACTTTGTAGTTGTAAACTTTGCAAATGGTGATATGGTTGGACATACTGGGGATGAAGAAGCTGCAAAGATAGCGGTCACTACAGTAGATGCTGAGCTTGGAAAAATCATAAAAAAAGCAAAAGAGAATGATTATGCGGTAGTTATAACATCTGATCATGGTAACTGTGAAGAGATGAAAGATGAAGATGGAAATACTTTAACAAATCATACAACTGGTAAAGTTTGGTGTTTTGTTATGGCTGATAACGTTAGAAAAGTTGAATCAGGAGGACTAAACAACATAGCTCCAACTGTTCTAAAACTTATGGAGATTGAGATTCCTGAAGAAATGGATCACAGTTTAATTTAATCAATAAAAGGAAATTACTAATATGAAATTTAGTGGAAAAAATGTTTTAGTTACAGGTTCAAGTCGTGGTATTGGTGCAGAGATTGCAAAAACTTTAGCCTCGTTTGGTTTAAAAGTTTGGATTAACTATAGAAGTGGAGTAACAGAAGCTGATGCTGTTAAGGAAGCTATTGAAGCTGCCGGTGGTTCTGCTGCAGTAATCGGATTTGATGTTAGCGATGAAGCAGCATTTATAGATGCCGTTAAAACTATTGTTGATAGCGATGGTGAACTTTCATATCTGGTTAACAATGCAGGTATAACAAATGATAAACTAGCAATGAGAATGAAAACAGAAGATTTTATGAGTGTAATTAATGCTAACCTAACTTCTTGTTTTATAGGTTGTCGTGAAGCAATGAAAACTATGAGAAAGAAAAAGTTTGGCTCAGTTGTTAACATAGCTTCTATTGTTGGTGAGACAGGTAATGCTGGACAAACAAACTATGCCGCTTCTAAAGGTGGAGTAATTGCAATGAGTAAGAGTTTTGCAATCGAAGCAGCAACTAGTGGTATCCGTTATAACACGATCACTCCGGGCTTTATTGCAACTGAGATGACAGATGCATTAAGCGATGAGATTAAAGAAAGTTTTACTTCTAAAATCCCAATGAAACGTTTTGGAAATGCTAAAGAAGTTGCAGAAGCTACGGCATTCTTACTTTCTGATTACTCAAGTTATATTACAGGTGAGACATTGAAAGTTAATGGCGGAATGAATATGGCATAATAGTTTATTTAAGCTATATATGTTATAATTTCGCGATTTTATACTAAAAACATAGGAGCTATGATGGCACTTTTAGAAGATATTAAAGAAGTAGTAGTTGAGCAATTAAGCGTTAACCCGGATGAAGTTAAAGAGGACGCAAAATTTGTTGAAGATTTAGGTGCTGATAGCCTTGATGTAGTTGAATTAGTAATGGCTCTTGAAGAGAAATTTGATATTGAAATCCCTGATGATGAAGCAGAGAAAATACAAACTGTTGCAGATGTAGTTGCATACATCGAAAGCAAATAATTCACACTAAAGTGTTTTTTGAACTCAGCGAATAGTCTCTAATAGACTTTGCTGAGTTTTGTAAAATATTTTATAAATTTATCATGGAGAATTTTAAATGAGAAGAATAGTAGTAACTGGTATAGGCATGATAAATGCAGTTGGAAATGACAAAGAAACAGCGTTTAAAGCAATTTGTGACGGTGAGTGTGGAATTGATACGATAACACTTTTTGATCCTTCAGCTTACGCTGTTAAAATAGCTGGTGAAGTAAAAAATTTCGATCCTACAACGGTTATGGCACCAAAAGAAGTTAAAAAAGCTGACAGATTTATTCACTTAGGACTAAAAGCTGCCCAAGAAGCAATGGCAGATGCTAATCTTCCTGCAGATACAGATATGGAAAGATTTGGTATTAGTGCTGGGTCTGGAATCGGTGGTCTTCCTGCTATCGAGAAAAACTCAATAATCATAGAAACTCGTGGGCCTCGTAGAATATCTCCATTCTTTATCCCATCTGCGCTTGTAAATATGCTTGGTGGTTTTGTTTCAATAGAACACGGAACAAAAGGTCCAAATCTTTCAAGTGTAACTGCATGTGCTGCAGGTACTCATGCAATCAGTGAAGCATGTAAAACAATTATGTGTAATGGTGCTGAACAGATGTTAGTGGTTTCAGCTGAGTGTGCAATAACTGGTGCGGGTGTTGGTGGTTTTGCTGCAATGAAAGCACTATCTACTAACAATGACGATCCAAAAAATGCTTCTCGTCCGTTTGATGCAAACCGTGATGGTTTTGTTATGGGTGAAGGTGCAGCATCTCTAGTTCTTGAAGAGTATGAGAGCGCAGTTGCACGTGGTGCAAATATCTACGGCGAAATTGTTGGGTTTGGTGAGAGTGGTGATGCAAGTCATATAACAACTCCAAGTCTTGATGGTCCTGCTCGTGCTATGAAAGCTGCTTATAAAATGGCAGGTGAGCCTAAACTTGACTATGTGAATGCACATGGAACAAGTACGCCTATTAATGATAAAAATGAGACTGCTGCTGTAAAAGATCTTCTTGGTGGAAAAGAAAATTGTCCTCCAATGAGTTCAATCAAAGGTCAAATTGGACATTGTCTTGGTGCTGCTGGTAGTATCGAAGCTGTTACGTGTCTAATGGCAATGAGAGATGGAATCATCCCTCCAACTATAAACCTAACTACACCTGATGAAAATTGTGATTTAGACTACGTTGCTAATGCTTCAAGAAAAGCTGAGTTGAACGTAGTTATGAGTAACTCTTTTGGTTTCGGTGGAACTAATGGTGTTCTAATTTTCAAAAAAATCTAGCGAAGGATTTAATTTGGCAACATATTTAGACTTTGAATACAAAATTAAATTTATTCAAGAAGATATTATTTCTGCACGCGTTCGTCATGATGAAGGTGCTTTAGAATCTCTTCAAGAAAACTTAGATAAAGAAGTATCAAAAATATTTAGTAATCTATCTCCATTTCAGCAACTTCAACTTGCTCGTCATATTGATAGACCGTACGCCTTAGACTATATCAATCTAATTATGCGTGATAAGTATGAAATTCATGGAGATAGACACTTCCGTGATGACGCTGCAATCGTATGTTATTTAGGCTACATTGGCGAAGAAAGAGTTATTGTTATCGGTGAGCAAAAAGGCCGCGGTACTAAAAATAAAATCAGAAGAAATTTTGGAATGCCTCATCCAGAAGGTTACAGAAAAGCTCTTCGTGCTGCTAAAATGGCAGAAAAATTTAATATTCCTCTTCTAATGTTAATAGATACTCCGGGTGCATATCCTGGTCTTGGTGCAGAAGAACGAAACCAGAGTGAAGCGATAGCTAGAAATCTTCTAGAACTCTCTCAGCTTGATACTCAAACTATCTCTATCGTTATTGGAGAAGGTGGAAGTGGTGGAGCATTAGCCATCGGTGTTGCTGATAAATTTGCAATGATGCGTTATTCAGTATTTAGTGTTATCTCGCCGGAGGGTTGTTCAGCAATTCTATGGAATGATCCTAAAAAAGCTGAAGCTGCGACAAATGCTATGAAAATTACAAGTGGAGACTTGAAAGAGTTAAATCTTATTGATGATATTATTGATGAACCTCTTATCGGTGCACACAGAGATAAAGAAACAGCTGCTGCTGCAATAGCTGATTACTTCTTAGAAAACTTAAAATCTCTTAGAGAGATGAGTACAGAAGAACGTATGGAAGCTAGATATAATAAGTTAACAGGTATTGGTGCTTACGCAGAGTAAGAACTATTGCCCTTGACTTTAGCGTATGGAATATTTTTTAAAAATGTTCATGGAAGCTAAGAATAGAGTCAAGGGTACTCAAAATGTTTCTTCTTGACTCTCTAATAGAGGGTCAAATTTTGGTCTCTTAAACCTTTTTGCCTCTTTTGAAAACTTTATTAGATCTTCCACATTATTTATATTTTCCATTATATTTTCCAGCGATAATTTAATAAGTCCATAAGTCGTCATTACATCACTCATAGCTCTATGATGATTTGCATCTGGGTTCAATCTAAATGTATCGTTTAAATAAGACAACGCGTATCTATAAGATTCTACTGTTCTTTCAGCAAGAGCAAGAGAACATAAACTTCGATTTAAAAGAGGCGCTAGACCAATTTTTTGCATTGACTGTGAGATGAACTTATAGTCAAATTTTACATCATGTGCTATAAATACAGCATCACCTAAAAATACTTTAAACTTATACAAAACATCTTTAAGCGGAGGTGCATTTAAAGTGTCTTTGACGCTTATCCCGGTTATGGCAACAATGTGTTCATTTATTTCCGAACACTTTACAAGAGACTCAAAGCTATCAATAATTTTACCATTTTTAATTTTCAGCCCTGCAATTTCTATAATCTGATGTTTTTCGATTTTAGAACCATTTGTCTCAATATCTACTATGCAAAATTCTGCTTCATTCATAGGAATAAATTTTGTAGAGAAGTAATAATAGCCCTTGCTTTTAACTATATCTAAACCCTGAGCTCTCCAAAGTTCCAGTGAAAAGTCTATGCTGTCATCAATCTGAGCTTTTAGCTTTTCAAGTGCTAAGCCTTTTGTTGCTAACTTTGAGATGCTTTTTGCATCTAGGGGAAAATAATTAGCGAGCATTGTTTATGAAATCTTTTACTTTTTTATGGTTTTTAATGCCGTGAGATTCTTCAACACCACTGCTAACATCAACTCCGTAAAAACCATACTCTTTTAAAGATGCTACATTGTCTGCATCTAGACCGCCAGCAAGTATTATTTTAGAGCAGTCTACATCTTTAAACCACTCTATATTTAATCTTTTTCCAGCTCCACCGTAAGATTCACAATATGCATCTACTAGTCTATACTCAGATGAGTATTTTAAAATATCGCTTGCTTCTTTTGCTCTGATAACTTTAATATATGGAACAAAAAGCTGTTCATACACAGTGTCTAGTGCCTCAAAATGTATTTGGGCAAGAGTACATCCTGACTCTTGAATATATGAGTTAATAATTTGTGCGTCTACATTTACAAAGAGACCGACTTTTTCGACAAAGGGTGGAAGTTGAGAGATTAATTTTTTAGCATCTGTAGGAGTAATATATCTAGGGGATTTTTCATAAAATACAAAGCCGAGTGCATTCGCCCCGGCATTTATTGCATCCATAGCATCTGGGTAAGATGTTATCCCACATATTTTTGTTCTCATTAAATCTGAAGACTTTTAATAGCTTGTGCTTTTGAAGCATGTTTAAATATATAGCTTCCGGCAACAACAATATCTACGCCAACATCTTTAAGACTTTGAATATTCTTATCATTAACCCCACCATCAACTTCTATTAGACAATTAGGATTAATTCTGTTTCTCATCTCATTAAGTTTTGAAGCTTTAGGTATTACACTCTCAATAAAACTTTGTCCGCCAAAACCAGGATTTACACTCATTAGCAGAACCATATCTAAATCTTGAAGTAGATATTCTACAGATTCTGGTGGCGTATGTGGGTTTAAAACTATTGCAGGTTTTATACCCAAAGAACGAATCTTTTGAATAAGCCTATGTGGATGTTTCTCTTCTTCAATATGAAAAGAAATATATTTAGGTTTGAGAGGTGCAAAAAGCTCAACAAAAAAAGTGTTGTTTTGAACCATTAGGTGGATATCAAGAGGTTTAGTAGCACACGCAGCAATAGCTGAAACTACAACAGGCCCAATTGTAAGGTTTGGTACAAAGTGACCATCCATGACATCCACGTGAACTAAATCACAACCAGCATCACAAATAGCTTCAACATCTCTTTGTAAATTACCAAAATCAGCACTTAAAACACTGGGAGCTACTTGAATCATAAAAGTCCTTTATTAAATTGTGGAATTATACAATGAGGAGTCTTTTATCTAGTTAAGAAAAATAGAAACTTATCATTATTAAAAGATAGGTCCACTTGAACACCTTTTCTACCTTCTATAACTTCAAGAAGACTGTCAACATTATCGTATGTTCTAGGAAGAGTAATATTTACACTAATTCCCTCATCTGAGAGAAGAGTTTTTATTTTACCACCTACAATATTTACAAGCTCTGCCAGAGTATCAAGTATCATCTCCATGTCTTCAGTTCTCTCACCGATAAGAAGTTCACAAGCTTTTTTTGCAATCTCTTTTGGAAAAACTAAGATTATCATTCCATCTATATCACCATAGTAACCTATAGAACTGGCAATTCTATCTGTTTTGTCAGTAATATCTATATTTTGAACTTGAGCAGACTGTTTTACAGCTTGAGAGTTTGTCATCATCTCTATAGTTGCAACTGTTGCATCTATAAATCTTGGGAGTTCAGTAACTATTTTTTTATTGATTACTCTCTTACTTTTAACATTAGATGCGCTACTTGCACCTAGCTCGCTTAAAAGCTCTTTGTTTTGAAGTATATCATCCATCTGTTCGTAAAACAAAATACCAGAGTCTTCAAGGTTTTCTTTGAATACTTCAGGAGTCTTCTCGAAAGTCATTCCAACAAAACAAATAGTTGCATTATACTCTGCTGCTGAACTTGCAAGTTTTGAGAAAAAGTTTAAAGCATGAACATTCATACTTATAACCTTATAGGCATCAAAAATAAATAGTCTAAACCCAACATTTAGGGAGTTGTTATGATATTGGATATTAAACTTGTTTACTATTTCAGCATCTAAAAAAGATGAAATAGAGTAGATAATTGCATTGCCAGTTACACGAGTAGCAATTTTTTGTCCCATCTGTCCCAAAAATGTAGAGTCTATGATGTAGTCATAAGCCTCTTTCTTTGAAGATTTTTCTTTAAATTCTTCAGGTGTTGGAGCAATTATAGGGTTATGACCATTATCATGAAGCTCAATAGCCATAGCCGTACGCTGAGATTTGTCTTCGCTGTAGAGTAGAATATTTTTGTTTTGATTTTTAAAACTGGATGAAAAAAGGTACGCAATCTCTATAGTCTTAAAAAGTGAAAAATTAATATCATCTTTGTAAAATATTTTAATAGTGTTGTATTTTTTATCATCATAATCACAAAAACCTACTGTCGCATGATTACTTTGACGAACTTTTACAAACAGTTTGATAAAAGCGTCAAGACCATTTTTGTTGAAAAATACTACCCTCTTAAGTGATACTAAAATCATATCTACCTTAAGGGCAGAAGTGGCAGCCAAATCATCTATACTTAAAAATGAGCGACTACTGTTTCCGTCCAAAAAGCCTTGAGGCGAAAAGACACCTATGCCATTTTTAACTACCGGCCTCATGTTATTTCCATTAGTGCTGCAAAGTCTTCATAAATATCACCAACATATTCTATTTGAAAGTCTATAAAGTCATTTAGACCAGCTTCTATAAACATAGGTTGAGAGAGTTCATAAAAAAGCAGTAGATGCATCCACTTTCCAAGAGAGTTTATCTTTTCATCCTTAGATGGTTTTAATCCAGAAGATGCTTGAATAATTTGAGCAATCTCTTGTGGCATTTCCCATTTAACTGAGATTTGTTCACAAATATCAAAAATACCAACTCCGCAAAGACGTGTGAGGATAGTATTATAATCAAGATTTTTAGCACTTCTTAAAAGATTTACATCATCTATCTTTTCACAAAAAAGTGCTTCTGTTACTATGATACTGGCAGGAAGAAGTGTAATTGAACTAAAAATATTTTTATCATCTATAGATAAATGTTCTAAAATCTGCTCCCATCTTTTTGATAGTTTAGCCTGTAGCTCATGGAATGTTCTTGCATTTAATTTAAATAAAACCCATTTTCCAGGACTAAGTAGAGTTGTCATGTAGTTGTAAACTGTTTGTTGTGAACCTGCTACCCCTAATATACCAAATATCTGTGAGACATCAGTGACTTCCTTAGCAAACCCATAAATAGGTTTATTAACCAGCTCTTTTAGATATGTTGCAAGTGCCAAGTCAGTCTGTGCAACCTTTGAAGCCTTGACAAGTTCACCAGCATTAAGAAGTGCCAATGTATCTTTTAGTGCTTGAGGAGCAGGTGGGATTTTGTGAATATATTCATCAATTTTATCTTTTGTTATCATGTGCACTTCATATGTTGTTGATTTTTATCCATTTTAGCTGTATAATGATAAAACAAATATTAAAATTGTGGATAAAGCGTTTAATAGTAAGGTAAAAATACCTTTAAGCTGAAGTTTTGCTTCATCTCGGTACAATTCGCAACTTTAAAAACCTAAACAAGGAAGCTAATTATGGCAAGAAGATGTGCTATTAGTGGCAAAGGCCCTATGAGCGGGAACAATGTTTCTCATGCTAAAAACAGAACTAAGCGTCGTTTTTTATTAAACCTAAGAACAGTGCGTATCACATTAGAAGATGGTACTACTAAGAAAATTAAGATCTCTGCAAGAGAATTACGCACACTTAAGAAAAACTCGTAAAGAGAACAGGAAAATATGTTGAATCTTTTACAAGGGATTCGCAACTTCCTGCACTGGGAGTCTTCTCCCAAACCTGATGTAAAACTTCTTCCTGAAGTTTACCCTCACCTCAAAGCATTTCGTTTACCTCTAATTTTAACAGTTATGACTATGTTAGTAGGAACTGTCGGATATGTACTAATCGACAATTTTACTCTAATGGACGCTGTGTATCAAACTGGTATAACCTTTACTACTGTTGGATTCGGAGAAATAGCTCCAGTTTCTGATGCAGGGAGATTATTTACCATTACTCTTATTATCGCTGGATTTGCAACTTTTACAAGTGCAATCGGTATTTTAGTTGCAGAGTTAAACAGAGGTACTATTATCACGATTTTAAAGGAGCGAAGAATGTTATACAAGATAGCAAGGTTAAAAAAACATTTTGTAGTCTGTTATCATAATGACTATACTCTTGAAGTAACAAAACAGTTGAAAAAAAATCATATTCCATTTGTTGTAGTTGATCCAAGGGAAGAGATACATGAGTGGGCTAAAGAATATAATTACCCAACATATTTAAAAGCAGAACCGCATGCTGAACTCTCAATGTTAAAAGCTCATCTGGCATCTGCAAAGGGTCTTATAACGTTATCTGCATCTATTGCGGATAATATAGCCCTTATTGCATCTGTTAGACTGTTTGAGAAAGAACACTTTTTACCAAGACCCTATTATGTAATCTCGACAGCTGAATCTATGAGTGATGTTGAAAAGCTAAAAAAACTTGGTGCAGACACAGTTGTATCTCCGACAAAACTAACAGCTCAAAGAGTTAGTGCAATGGCTGCTCGTCCAGACATGGAAAATCTTTTAGAAGAGTTCCTATATAAGAGTGATAATCCATTAGATATGGAAGAAGTTGAAGTTCCAAAATATAGCTGGGCAGTGTTGAAGAAGTTAAAAGAGACACATATGCGTCAAATAACTAATACTTCTGTTATTGGGATAACAAAAAAAGATGGCAAGTTTACTTCTATGCCTAAAGGTGATGTACTGATTACTAGTGAATGTAAACTTCTTATTATAGGTTTGCAAACAGATATTAAAACTACAAAAGAACTTTTGAGAAAAAGAACTAAGCCTAAGGAGCTAAAATTTGTATAAAATAGTTCAAACTACAGGTGGAGTATGTGCATCTAATGGCTTCTATGCTGATGGAATAAGTGCTGGACTTAAAAAAAATAATGCTTTAGATATGGCATTTATTTACAGCGAGAATGAGTGTGAAATAGCATCTGTTTTTACAACCAACAAGATGTATGCAGCTCCAATAAAACACTTTAGAGCAAAGGGTTCATTTAAGACTAATTTTGTTCTTATAAATTCTAAAAATGCAAATGCTATGACTGGTCAAGCTGGACTTGAAGACATAGATGAGATTTTAAGTCATTTAGAAAATGTAACAAATCCAATAATGAGCTCAACAGGTGTTATTGGTGCAAGACTTCCTAAACAAAAAATCATCGAAGGGATGAAGCAATTTGACCTTACTAAGAGAGAACCTTCTAGTGCTTCAAAAGCTATTATGACTACAGACGCTTTCTCAAAAGAGATAGCATTAAAAGTTGAGCTTGATGATGGAAAAAGTTTTTCTATTGGCGCTATGGCAAAAGGTGCAGGTATGATAAATCCTGCAATGGCTACAATGCTCTGTTTTATTACTACAGATGCTGATGTTGCAAAACAAGAGATGCAAGATATATTAGACGAAGTTACTAAAACAACTTTTAATGCTATCAGCGTTGATGGAGACACTTCTACAAACGATACTGTTTTACTTCTTAGTAATGCTAAAAGTGGAGTTTATGACGCAGATGCATTTAAAGAAGCACTCTTTAAAGTCATGCATTTTTTAGCTCTTGAAATGGTTAGAGACGGTGAAGGTGCTACAAAACTTGTTACATATAAAGTTAGTGGTGCAAAAAGTGATAGAGAAGCTGAGATAGTTGCTAAAACATTGTCAGATTCACTACTCGTAAAAACCGCACTTTATGGTGAAGATCCAAACTGGGGAAGAATAGCTTCTACAGTTGGAGCAAGCGGAGTTGAGGCTTATGAAGAGAAGTTAAAGATTTCATTTGATACTCATTGTGTTTATGACAAAGGAGTACTAAACTTCGATGAAGAGATGGAGAAAAAATGTGCCATAGTTATGGGACATAAAAAGTTTACTATCTCTTGCGACCTAGGTGTTGGCAAAGGAAGTTTTAAAGCATATGGGTGTGATTTAGGTCATGAGTATGTAAATATTAATGCGGATTATAGAACTTAATCCGTATTTCTTAACCTAACTTCGGCAGATGCCACTTTCTATTAAAAGCTATTAATCTTAGAATCACAGACGCAAAAGCAACTGCAGAAATACTCATGGCATTTAATATATCAAACATCTCAAGTGTTGCCAAAGCAATGGCTACAATAACCGCTATAGAACCATAAAAATCACTGATAAGTACAGTCGGAACTTGGTTTATCATAATATCTCGTGTAACACCGCCTCCTACTGCTGTTATAAAGCTTAGAATAATTATCCCAAAAAAATTATAATCAGCATGAATAGCGAGTATTGCTCCTGTTATACTAAATGCTACTAGACCTATGGTATCGCTTATAACAAATATGAAATTTCTTTCTATAGATGGTTTTTTGTAGAGTTTAAAAATATAAGCGATTAAAATAGTTGTAATTAGTGTCATAGCGGGGTAAAATGATGTGAAGGCAAAAGGATCTGAGCTAAGAATAGCATCTCTGATAATTCCACCACCTAGAGCGGTAAGTGCAGATGCTATAAGTATGCCAAGAATATCTAAATTGTTTTTTATAGCAATAAGAAAACCACTGATGCTAAAAGCTACGATGCCAATAATATCTGCTATTATAAAAAATTCTGGCATCTAACATCCTTAGTCTTGGTACTCGTTTTTAAACGCTACATATCTTGAAGCAGATGCATAAAGTTCTTGGACTTCTGCGTCGTTAAGTTCTCTAACAACTTTAGCAGGACTTCCCATTATAAGTGAACGTGGTGGAAATACTTTGTTTTTTGTGACGAGCGAACTTGCACCGACAATACTTTCTTTTCCGATTACTGCACCATCAAGTATAGTAGCACTCATTCCGATAAGACAGGCATCCTCGATAGTACAACCGTGAAGCATAACACGGTGTCCTATAGTTACATCATCACCGATAATAGTAGGATTTCCATCGCTCTTATCAGCTTTTTTGTAGTGAGTAACATGAACCATACTAAGGTCTTGGATGCTTACTCTATCGCCGATTTTAATGTAGTGAACATCGCCTCTAACTACAGTTCCAAACCAGATAGAACAGTCACTACCACATGTTACATTTCCAACTACATCTGCTGATGGTGCAATCCAAGTGTTTTTTCCAAGTGTTGGCTCAACACCTTTAAAAGGGTAAGTCATACTAACTCTCCATAAAAAGACGAGAAGTGATTTGAGCTACACTTCTTTGAGTCTCTTTTTTACTTGCTTTTGAGATTTTGTTTACAAACTCTTCTAGAAGTTTATGGTTATTTACGCTTTTCTCACCTTCAGCTTGTTTAACTTTTTTGTATGAACCGTCACTTTGAAGTTCATGTGCAAGGACATTATCAGAACACTGAAGTTTTAAAATCTGTATAATCTTGTTTTGTGACTCTTCATCTTTTATGGCAGTTAACAGCTCGATTCTTCTAACGAGGTTTCTTGGCATCCAGTCAGCAGAAGAGATGTAAACCTGAGCAGCATCATTTTTAAAGTAGAACACTCTAGGATGCTCTAAATATTTACCTAAAATTGAGATAACTCTGATGTTCTCACTTACACCTTCGATGCCCGTTTTTAAGCAACAGATACCACGAACAATGAGGTCTACTTTTACACCTGCTTGACTAGCTTTATATAGTGCACGGATTACATCTTCATCAACTAAAGAGTTTACTTTAGCGATAATCCGACCTTCTGTGCCTTTTCTTGTTTCGTTGTGAATTAGAGAGAGAATCTTTGGCTTGATTTGAGAAGGAGACATATATAACTCATCAAGTTTACCTTTTTTACTAAAACCGGTTAGGAAGTGAAAAAACCTTGTAAGATCATTTGTGATTTCATCTTTTGAAGTCATATAACTCATATCAGTGTAAATTTTTGCAGTTGCCGGATTGTAATTTCCTGTACCAATATGCGCATATTGCTTTAGTTTTCCATTTTTTCTTCTTGTAACAAGAGCTGCTTTGGCATGAACTTTAAATCCTCTGATTCCATAAATAACATGCGCTCCAGCTTTTTCAAGTGCTTTAGCCCAGATAAGATTGTTCTCTTCGTCAAACCTTGCTTTTAACTCAACCATAACAGTTACCTGCTTTCCACTTTCAGCCGCAGCCATAAGTGCTTGAACTATAGGGGAGTTTGTGCCTGAACGATAAAGGGTCATTTTTATAGATACGGTATCTGGATCTTTTGCAGCACTTTGAATCAGTTTGATGACAGGTTCAAAACTTGCATATGGGTGATACAACAGTACATCTTCTTTTTCTAAAGTTAAAAAAATATTTTCACTGTGATCAAAGGGAGGTAGAGTCTTTGGTTTAAATGGTTCTGCTAAAAGATGAGCAAAGTTTTTATTTCCTACAATTTGCCATAGGCTTGATTGGTTTAAAAATGTATGAAATTTATAGATATCATCTTTGTAAACATTTGTATGACGGTTAAAAAAATTAATAATCTCTTCATCGGTATCACTACCAACTTCTAGTCTAACCATTTCACCTTTACGGCGAAGTTTTAAGCCTTCTTCAAGGATTTCCATAAAGTCATCAGCTTCTTCTTCTTCTATCTCCATATCAGCATTTCTTGTAACTCTAAATGATGCATATTTTAAAAGAGTATATCCTGGGAACAAGTCTTCAATGTGTTGAGAAACCAATGACTCTATCGGAACATAAGTGCCATTGTCGAGTTCAACAAACCTGCTTATAACTCTTGGAACTCTAATGATTCCAAATCTCTCTATTGTTTCATCATCAGAATCAGATAGTTTTACGATTAGTCCAAAACTAAGATTGTTTAAGTGTGGAAATGGGTGAGTTGCATCTACGGCAATAGGAATAATAACAGGGTATATATTTTCTTTGAAAAATCTATTTAGAGTGTTCTTTTCATGCTGGTTAACTTCATCATATAACTTGACAGAAATTCCTTCTGGTTCAAGTTTTTTAAAGATAGCACCCAGACAGTGTTCTATAGCTTGTTGCTCTTGGTGAAGATATTTTCTAATCTCACGAAGTTGCTGCATCGGTGTTAGCTTATCAGCTCCTGAGACAATTATCCCAGCAGCAAAAAGTTTTTTAAGTCCTGCGATCCTAATCATATAAAATTCATCTAGATTTGTTCCATAAATTGCTAAAAACTTAAGACGTTCTAGTAGTGGAAGCGATTCATCTTGAGCTTGCTTTAGAACTCTTGTATTGAATTGTAACCATGAAAGCTCACGGTTATTATAAAGGTTTGGATTTTTAAGGTTTAACATATAAGTCCTTAGTCAAAAATAATCCCATCATCAGCGGTTAGTAAGCAGTTCTAGTGTTAGGCAGATTTATTCAGGACTAGTTTATATAGTTCAAAGAAATCTAACGACGCAATAGGTCTGCTTACTAACCGCCCAAAGGGAAGTTTAAAAAGAAAGCTACTGCTTCGTTAAAAATTTTTGAAGCTACAAGTAGCTCCTACAAATCTTCGCCTCACATTAGCACTCTTTTTAAGCTTCTGAAGTTGTAATTATTTATGATTAAGGACTTTAATAGCCTGAAAATATTTTTTCCTATTATAGCTAAATGTTATTATTTTACTATGCCCGTTCCCTTGTAATTGGCCGAATGATATATGGTTGTAGCATTTTTACGCGCATAATATCTCATAAGTAGTTTTTGAATAGTCGGTTCAATTGAAGGAGCGAACCAAGCGTTGTTACTTATGGCAATCACAAAGCTGACATCCCCTTTATAAATCTCAGCGCATGTAGCCTCATAACAGATGGCATTTCTAAATTTTACACCCTTAATCATAAAGTCTGTCGGCTTATCTGCTGTTACAAAATCAGCTTGTCCTGCAAAAAACATATCGTTGATAATATTTTGTGCAAACTTTGGAAGAGGTATGTACTCACCAAATGGAACTAAAACCAGTTTCTTCGCCATCTCATATTTGCCCTCTTGAAACATATATGTTACGTTGTAGTTGTTGCCTTTATCTGTATACAGTGAGCCTGCAATAATAGTTATGTCTTGGGAATATTTTAGTAGTATATCTATTAGTTTCTGATTTTTATTCATGTATAGTGGAAAAACAGATTCTGGGAATACAATGACTTCATAATTTTTATTTATGGCACTTTGTATCTCTTTAAAGACCATTAGAACAGTTGGTTTTAAACTAGCTTTTGTCCATTTTATATCTTGAGTTATATCAGTGGGAACCAGTTTTATTTTTAGTGGAGCTTCTTTTGCTACTGAAGAGTTAAAATTTAGTGCAAGAACAAGTAAAAATATAGAAGCATCTTTGTATTTCATCTTGAGATAGTTTGGAAGGGAAAGGGCTGCTAAAACAATGAAGAGTTGGTACTTAAACACACCTATATAGCTATCTACAAAAAGTAGTTCTATTTGTAGCCAGTTCCAATCAAAAGGTTCAAAAAAACTGAGACTAAATAATAAAATAGCCCTAACATAGACTTTGTCAGTTAGTGCTAAAACACCAAAAAAAAGCATGTAAATAATTGCAAAAGATATAGTTATAATAGGTGTTAAAAATCCTACCCCATTATATTTAAAGCTATAACCTATCCAGTAAAACCATAAAAGACCTATGAAAAATCCAGTTACTAAAATGGCTCTTTTAGGGATGTAAAGTAGTAACCCTATAGCAGCTACACCAAAGATAGTGTTTAGAAGTTTAAGAGTTATTCCCCAGTGCTCAAAGTATATAAAAGCACTAAAAAGAAGAGCAGTTGCAAGACCAAGGATCAAATCAAATAATAATGGATTATTGTTTTTAAATATTTCTATATTTTTTCGCATGTGTTATTATAGTACATTCAGTCTCTTATTAATATTTTTTTTGTATAATCGCCAGAATTTAATTAAAGGAAACCCATACTTATGGAAATTATCAGTCAATTACTACCGTTTATATTTTTAATAGCAATCATGTATTTCGTGATTATTCGTCCTCAACAAAAAGAGGCTAAGCAAAGAAAAGAGATGATATCAGCTCTTGCAAAAGGTGACAAAGTTGTTACTAATGGAGGCTTTATCGTAGTTATTCACAAAGTTGAAGAGAAATTTTTAAGTGTAAAAATGAATGATGATGTAATTGTTAAAATTGCAAGAGACGCTATTACAAGAAAGTATGAGGATGAAGCTTAATTATCGCATAGTAGTTTTTGCTTTTGCAATAGTTTTTGGTCTATTTTTCTCAGCACCATCACTACTGCAGATGCAAGACGGTAAAAAAGTTACTTTAGGCCTTGACCTTCAGGGTGGTCTTCATATGCTTCTAGGTGTAAAAACTGAGGAAGCTACAAAATCTCGTATAAAATCAATCGCTGCAAGTATCAAACACTTTAGTGATAGAAAAGATATCTTAATTGATGAACTAAAGTTCAATGAATCTTCTGTGTCTTTTTCAATACTTGATGTTGATGATGTTAAGTCGGTTAAAGAATTTTTAGGTGAGATAGATGGCACAAACATATCTGTTAATGGTGAAAGTTTTTCACTTAGTTTAACGCCTAAAGAGATTATCAAAACAGAGAAGCAATCTATAGACCAAGCGATTGAGACTATTAGAAATAGACTTGATCAGTTTGGTCTGACTGAACCTGTAGTTGCTCGTCAGGGTGAGGAGAAAATCCTTGTTCAGTTAGCTGGAATCAAGAGTCAAGAAGAAGAGCAAAGAGCAAGAGAACTTATCTCTCGTGCTGCTAAACTTGAACTGATGGCAGTAGATGAAGATAGAAATGCACGTGTAAATAGCATGAGTCCTTCAGATGCGGCGGCTTATGGTGACGTTATTTTAGAAGATGCTAAAAACCCTCAGATGAAATATCTTGTTCGAGAGATTCCTATCTTAGATGGTGGGATGTTAACAGATGCTTCTATGGGGTTTGACCAAAATAACAGACCTCTTATTAACTTCAAATTAAATGCAGAAGGTGCTGAGATATTTGGTGACTTCACTGGCAAAAGTGTTGGTAAAAGACTAGCTGTTGTTTTAGATGGTAAAGTTTATTCTGCTCCAAATATCAACGAGCGTATCGGTGGGGGCTCTGGACAAATTTCTGGTAATTATACAGTTATGGAAGCAAAAGATTTAGCGATTGCTCTTCGTTCAGGTGCACTTTTAGCTCCTATCTATTTGATGGAGAAACGTTCTGTTGGACCAAGTCTTGGTGCTGATAGTATTAAAGCAAGTATGATTGCACTTATTGGTGGTTTTATATTAGTAATCGTATTTATGATGGTTTATTATAGAGCGGCAGGCGTAATAGCAAATATTGCACTTATAGCTAACTTGTTTATCATTCTAGCAGTTATGAGTTTGTTTGGTGCTACATTGACTCTTCCAGGTATGGCAGGTATAGTCCTTACTGTCGGTATGGCTGTAGATGCAAATGTTATTATCTCTGAGAGAATTAGAGAACTGATTTATGAAGGTAAATCTATTCATAAAGCTATCGAAGAGGGTTATGCAAATGCTATGCGTGCCATACTAGACGCAAATATTACAACTCTGATTGCAGCTGTTGTTCTTTATGCTTATGGAACAGGTGCTATTAAAGGCTTTGCTATTACTATCAGTATTGGTATTTTAGCGTCTATGTTAACTGCTATTTTAGGTACTCATGGAATATATGAGATGCTAGAAAAGAAGATACAAAAAAGTAAAAACAACCGTTTCTGGTTTGGGATTAAGGGGTAAGTAAATGGAATTTTTCAAATATACAAGAACCTTTAATTTTATGGGCAAGTCTAGGGCTGCAATGATTTTTTCAGTCATTCTAGTTTTAGCATCTTTAGCATTACTAATGACAAAAGGTCTGAACTACGGTGTAGACTTTGCCGGTGGTACAATAGTTCAAGTGAAGTATGATACTCCTGCTCCAATAGATGATATGAGAGAGAAGTTAAAAAGTAATAAACTTTTTGACGGTGCATCTATCACTGAGTTTGGGGCAGCTGATGAAGTAGTTATTCGTATGAAGAGTACTACAGGTAGCGTTACAGTTGATATCGGTGATATTACTCGTGAAGCATTACAAAGCACGGGTAATTTTGAGATTCGTCGTGTTGATATAGTAGGCCCAACAGTTGGTGCAGAGTTAAAAGAGAAGGGAATAATGTCTCTTGTTTTAGCAATTGTAGGCATTTTAATATATGTAGCATTTAGATTTGAGTGGCGCTTTGCCGTTGCATCTATTGTTGCTCTTATTCATGATATTTCAATTGCTCTTGGTGCTATTACTCTTGTTGGTTTAGATGTAAACTTGGATGTTTTAGCAGCACTTCTTACGATACTTGGTTACTCACTCAATGATACTATCATTGTCTTTGACCGTATTCGTGAGGGTGTTACTGATTCTAAAAGCACAGACTTAACTAATATTATTAATGAATCTGTTACAAGAACATTAGCAAGAACAACACTTACGTCTCTTACGACTTTTTTCGTTGTATTTACGCTATTTATGTTCGGTGGTGAGATTATTCATTCCTTTGCATTTACACTCCTTGTTGGTGTTGTAGTAGGTACATACTCATCTATCTTTGTTGCTTCACCAATCCTTCTTTGGTTTGGTTTTGACGTAAAAGGCTACCATGTTAAACTGGCGGCTAAAGCGAAAAGAGAAGTAGAAAAAGAAAGAATGCGTGACCAGTACGAATCTGGAGTTATGTAAAAACTCTTTAAAACTTCTATTACCTATGCCTAGGCATAGGTAAACTCTACTCAAACAAAATCACACTAATCTTATTTCTTTTTGTCTTTTTAATATAACAAATCTTATAATTAAAAATATAAGGAGGATGTTATGAGCAACATCACAATAGTAATCATGGTTTTATTTATAGTTGTTTGGTTTTATGCGGCTTTTTCAATATTTTCAAGTGAATTTAAAGAGAAAAAAGCGAAAGTATTTTGGGTAATCGGGATAA